>WRCR01000158.1 GCA_009783865.1 Planctomycetaceae bacterium
AATAGGCATAAAGGAAATCCTTTTCCAATAGGAACAACTTTTGCGACGACCGCTTGACTACACCGAACCCACATTATACAATGCCATCGTTAATTTTGCAAAAGTTTGGTTACAGAAAACATACGAAATAACAATACAGTATAATTCGAAACAATACAATATGATAGAACCGTTTGTCGCAAAATGGGAACAAATTTTCCGCAAAATGGGATTGTAATTTTCCAAAAGATAATCGAAAATACACCTTTCCGTTTCACAAAAATCGTTTAACCATAATTCGCATCACTATGAAACGTATTCTTATTTCACTGATGTTCGTCCTGCTGCCGGTTGCGCCGCTCCTTGCCGATGATGCTTGGAACGCCGTCAAAACTTATAAATACGGCGACGATTTCAAACCGCTCCTCGCAGTCGAAGCGGAAGTCCAGCGTTCCGCCGCTGCACCAGAAACCAAAGTACAAACCGCCGCCCGATTGGCAGCCCTGCTAAACGACAATACAACTCCCGCAGGACGGCAATTCGTCTGCATGCAACTGCGCCTCGTCGGCGGAACAGCAGAAGTCGCCAAACTAACCGAATATCTAAACAAACCCGAAGATGCCGAAAACGCCCGACTCGCTCTCACCGATATTCAATGCGAAGAATCACTCGTTTCATTGCGAAAAGCCCTCGAAACATTCAAGGGACGAGAACTAACCGGCATCATCGGCTCCTTGAGTGCCCGCAACGACAAGATTTCGATTCCTGCCATTGCCGCAAAACTCAAATCCGATGACCCTGCCGTTGCCGCTGCCGCTGCATCAGCACTCGGACGCTTCGGAATAGACGGACTTGATGCTTTGATTAAGGCAAAAAGTACACCAAATGTTGACAAAGCACTGCTCAATATTGCCAATCAACTTGCCGATGCCGGAAAAACAAAGGAAGCCGCCGAAATTTTTACAATGCTTTCCGATATTAAACAGCCGGTAGGAATTCGCCGCGCTGCTTTTCACGGGTTGCTGCGGATGATTCCCGATAAACAACGAAAAGACGTTATCGCAAAATGGTTCTTCGAAGACGATAAGGAAAGGAACGACATTGCCGCATCGTACTTGTCTGAACTTTCCGATAGGCAATTTGACGGACTATACAAACGAATCGGCGACATGTCGTCCCGCAGCCGCATTGTCTTTTTTGAAATTGCCGCTGAACGCAGCGGAGCCGATTTGCTCGACTCGCTGACTAAAGCACTTCAAGGTAATGACGAGATAGAACGTTTAACGGCACTTCGCACCATCGGTCGGCTTGGCGACGCATCAACGATTCCGCTCTTGCTCGACGCTTTAGAAAAAGGCGATGCTGCACGAAACATTGCCAAGGAAGCATTAACGAAGTTTCCCGCCAATGCGGTCGGTGCGAAACTTATCGAAGCACTTCAGAAATCAGCAATCCGCAATGCGGCTATTGACGTGATAGTTGCCGTTAAATGCTACGACGCCATCGACCCAATGATTCCGCTGGCGAAAAGCGAAGACGATACCATTGCCGACCCTATAATTACCGGATTGGGACGACTTTGCGACCCCGATGATACTGACTTGACTCGAATGCTGGCTCTGTACTTGGCAAGCAGACCGGGTGCGCATCGTGAAAAAGTGGAAAGAGCAATCGTTATCATTTGCGAAAAACTTCCCGATGCAGAAAAGCGGGCAGACGCATTGCTGAAGATTCTTGAAAAGAAAGACGGCGGTCTTACCGGTCAGCGGTTGATAGATACGCTGCCGCTGCTTGGCAAAGTCGGAAACAAACGTGTTGCGGAAATGATACGCCCGCTCATTGACGGTAATGACCCCGCACTGCAATCGGCAGCGGTTCGCGCTTTTTGCAATTTTCCCAACGCAGATTATCTTGATGACATTTGGAAAATCGCTGCTAACAATTCGTCGGAACAATATCGTCAGTGGGCATTGCGGGCGTTTATTCGGGTTGCAACTCTCAAGAGTGAGAGACCGGAGTCCGAAACGCTGGGCTTGTTAAAGAAAGCAATGAACATAGCAACTACGGCTTCAGATAAGCAGTGGTGTTTGAGCCGCGCCGCAACTGTTAGAACAATGGAATCCGTTGATTGGGCGGCATCGTTCTTGGACGATGCCGTTTTATCGCAGACGGCTTGTTCGGTTATTGCGGAACTTGCGTATCACCGATTCCTGCGTGAACCGAACAAAGCGAAGTTTGAACCGCTTTTGCTGAAAGTTGAACAGACGGCAAAAAATAAAGATGTTGTCGAGCGTGCTAAAAAAGCGCGACTTGGTATGTAAGAAATTCGTTATCGTCATCCATTTTACAAGGAGAATTTTTATGAAATCCATTTCCCGCCGCCGTTTTTTAACCGGTTCAGCAGTTGGTCTTGCCGCTGTGCCGATGTTTATTCCTTCTGCCGTTTTGGGCAAGGACGGACAACTGCCGCCGAGTAATCGTATAACCATCGGCGTTATCGGTGTCGGCAATCGCGGCAGTCATTCTATTAGAGCGATGACTCCGCTGCCAGACCATCAGATATTGGCGATTGCCGAAGCCCGCCGCGACCGAGCCGAAAGGGCGTTAGATGTTGTCAACAACATGTATGCCGCCCGAACTGGTATGTCCGATTACAAGGCGTGTCAAATCTACGCCGACTTCCGTGATGTTTTAGAACGGGACGACATCGATGTTATCTGGGGTACCACACCTGACCATTGGCACGGACCGATGTTCAGCCGCATCATCAAAGCGGGCAAAGATATTTACGGTGAAAAATCATTAACCCGCTATATTTCGCAAGGCGTTGAGATTTGCAAACTGGTTCGTCAATACGGCTGTGTGTTTCAAACGGGAACGCAGCAGCGGAGTGACCCGCGATTCCGCAAGGCAGCCGAGTTGGCGCGCAACGGATATCTCGGAAAGGTTCATACTATCGAAGTCATCTCGCCTGCCGGTCGGGATTATCCCGTTGTTCCGCCGTGTGACCCGCCGGAAGGTTTCGACTGGGATATGTGGACTGGTCCGGCTCCGATGCTTCCGTTTGACAAGCAGCGTGTTGAATGGTTAGCGATGTACATGATTTCCCATTATTGCGCCGGTTTTGTTACGAACTGGGGCGTTCATCATCTTGATATAGCCGGATGGGGAATTCCGGAAGCGTTTGTAAAACCGTTTGAAATTGAAGGAACGGGTACAATGCCGACTGGCGGAATGACCGATACGTGGATTTATTGGAATTCCGTTTTACGTTGGGAAAGCGGATTGAAAATGAACTATTGCAGTGTCGGCAAAGAACAGCCGCGTGACGGCTGCCGTTTCATCGGCGATGAAGGAACGGTCTTTGTCAATCGAAGTGTTCTCGAAGCGGATCCTGCTTCGCTGCTTAATGTGAAGTTGAAGGATTCCGATGTTCGATTGCATGCGAGTCCGTGGTCTGGCGATGTCTATACGGCACATACGGCGGATTTTTTCCGTTCAATTCGCAGCCGCCGCGACCCAGTTTCGCCGGTGGAAGAGGGGCATTATGCAACGACGCTGGGAAATGTCACGGACATTGCTTTGCGGCTTGGTCGCAAATTGAAGTGGCTGCCGTCTGTCAATCGGTTTGACGGCGACGAACAAGCGAATCAGATGCTAACCCGCACGGAACGAAGTCCGTGGAGTATGTAACGATATTTTTCATTTGGTAATTTTTCCTTTTCAACAACAGAGTCAAACAACGAACCATGAATACAAATCGACGTTCTTTTATCAAGTCCCTTGGCGGACTGGGAATTCTTGCCGGTACCGGCTTGACAACTTTTGCTCAACCTGCACCGCCGAAACCGGTGTCCGAAAGTTCGTGGAATCTGACGATGTCCCTGTACTCGTTTCGCAATCTCGATTTTGAGAAAGCAGTAGAGTGGACTTCCGGCTTGGGAATCAAGTTTTGCGAATCGTTTGCTTGGCAGAAGATTTCCGCAAACGATGACGAAAAAGTTGACGCTTGGAAGTCAACGAACGCAAAAAAACGGATTAAAAGCGTTCTTGACAACTGCGGTGTCAAAATGGTGCAGTGCTATATCGGCAGTTTCGCCAAAGACAAAGACGGAAATAGACCGATTTTTGAATGGGCGAAAGAACTTGGAGTCGAAACATTCGTCAGCGAACCGCCGTTTGAATCGCTTGACATGCTGGAATCATTGTGCGATGAGTATTCGGTTAACATTGCTCTCCACAATCACCGAAAAGGTACGTCGATTTATTGGTCGCCGGAGATTGTTCTCGAACAAATCAAGAGCCGGAGCAAGAGATTGGGTGCTTGTCCCGACACCGGTCATTGGGCGCGGACGGGACTTGACCTTGCGGAAAGTTTGAAAGTACTTCAGGGAAGGATTTTCTGTCTGCATGTCAAGGACATCGTAGAGCCGGGCAATCCGGCAACAAAAGAACTTCCTTGGGGAGATGGAAAAACAGACCTTGTTTCTATTTTTCGGGAAATTGCCCGGCAGAAAACGGCTATGAATTTCGGAATCGAATACGAAAATTTCGGTTCCGACACTCGACCGGACATCAAGAGAAGTATTGCGTACTTCAACGATGTTGCCTTGAAAATAAAGGGTTAAACGGTATTCTGCACAGTGTTGATTTTACGAAGTATTGATGTTAACCCCTTACCCCAACTCACTCCTTCAGAAAGAGGAAATGTACAATTATGCCCCGCCTGCTCTTATCAATTCTGTTTATACCAATTTTATGTATTTTTCTTGCGTCGCCGCTCCATGCGGCAACACTTAAGGTCGGTGCCGCTCAAGTGGATATTACGCCGCCGAAAAGCGTACCGCTTCAAGGACAATTCCAAATGCGGATTTCCCAAGGTGTCGAAACGCCGCTGACGGTCAATGTCGCTGCTCTCGAATCCATCGACGGCGATAAACAACTAGACAGTGTGATTTTCGTTGCTGCCGATTTAATATCGATTCGCGATGACTTTTTGAACGCTATTCAAAAAAAGGTTGCGGCAAAGGACGCTTCCATCGATGTCAACAAACTCGTCATCAGCGGAACGCATACTCACACGGGACCGACATTAAGTTTGGGCAGAGAGAAATTGCCGGTATCGGAAAAAATTATGGACTATCCCGAAGCGATTGACTTTACGGCGGAACGTATTTCCGATGCCGTCTGCACGGCTTGGAAGAACCGCAAGGCAGGCAAAATCGCTTTTGGTCTCGACTTCGCCGTAATCGGAGGAAACCGCCGAACTGTTTATGCCGACGGACGTGCTCAAATGTACGGAAGTACAAACCAAAAGGACTTTCGAGGAATGGAAGGCATGTCTGACCGCGATGTCGGTTCGCTCTTTTTTCTGGACGCAAACAACAAGTTGCTTGCCGTTGCCGTTAATGTTTCTTGTCCGTCGCAGGTTGTCGAACATCGGATGTTTATTAACGCTGACTATTGGCATTATGTCCGGGAAGCACTGGCGAAACGATTCGGCGAAAATATCGTCGTTCTCGGCTGGTGCGGTGCGTCGGGCGATAATACTCCGAGAGCAATGTACCGAAAAGCAGCAGTCGAAAGAATGAATTCGCTGCGGAAATTAGATGACATGCAGGAAATCGCACGGAAAATTGACCGGGCAGTTGCTGATACTTGGGAAGTTGTCCGCAAAACGGCAACTGCCGATGTTCCGCTGGCGCATCGTGTGGAGCCCTTGCAATTACCGATGCGAAAAATCACCGAAAAGGAATACGCCGATGCGAAAGCCGAGTGTGAAAAAATTGATGTTGCTCTAAAAGCAGACCCGAAAAAGAAGTTTCCGGAAGTCGGTATGGGAAGCCGGGAATGGCAAAACCGCATTGTTATGAGGTATAACGAGCAGCAAAAGAGTTCCGATGCTGACATTCTTTATGCGTCGCCGATTAACGTTGTTCGATTGGGGGAGACAGCGATATTTACGAACCAGTTTGAGATGTTCACGGACTTTGGTATTCAGATGAAGGCGCGCAGTCCTGCGGTGCAGACCTTTGTGATTCAACTAGTCGGCGGCGGTACGTATCTTCCGTCGGAAAAAGGCGTGAGCGGCGGCGGATACAGTGCTGTTCCTCAAAGCAATCGGGTCGGTCCCGAAGGCGGACAAGTTCTCGTCGAGGAAACACTCAAAATCGCTAAAGAAATGTTTGCAAAGTAGGCGCAGGATTAGAAATCCTGCGCTAAAAATTTGTCGCAAAGCGGGAGTACATTTTCCGCAAAATGGGATTGATTTTATCAGCAAAAACTGCGAAAATGTCGGCGGTGTTGCTGTGCAGCGGTGGTGTTTGCAAGGCAATATCATTTTCTAAACAACAAGTTAAAAGGAAACAGAAATGGCAAAAGTTAAAATCGGAATGAACCTCGAAGCGACCCGTCATCATGACAAGCCGTTTGAATGGGGACTCGACCGGGCAGCGGAAATGGGCTACGAATACGTTGAACCAATGGTGCATTTTGGACGTGAACTGATGAGCGAAGCCGGATACTATCATACGTATTCGCTCTTCGATGACCCAATGAAAATGCGCCGTATGTGCGAAAGCCGCGGATTGAAAATTTCCGGTTTGCAGGCACATGGTCCGCTGGGCAGACCTGACCGGCATGGCGAATACCTCAAATTGGCTATCCGCTTTGCCGCAGAATGCGGTGCGCCCGTTGTCAATACAGACGAAGGTATCAAAGCACCGTGGACTACCGAAGCGGAAGATTGGGTTCTCATCAAATACTCGCTTCAAGAGGCGGCGTTTATTGCCGAAGAGCGCGGAATCAAAATCGGGTTGGAATGTCACGCCCAGTATTCAAAAACGCCGGAAGGACTCGAAAAATTGTACCGGTTAGTCAATTCGCCTTGTATCGGATTCAATTTGGATACTGGAAATGCCTATCTTGCCGGTCAAGACCCTTATACTTGGCTAGAGCAAGTAATTGACCGCTCTGTGCATTTGCATGCCAAGGACATTTCCGTCGAACACTCTGACGAGGAACGCGGCAAAGTGACTGGAACACCGGTCGGTTGCGCTTGCGGCGACGGCGTTCTCGATTGGAAACGGCTTGTCGATATTGCCCGCAAGTGTCCCAATGATATTGTCTTTTCAGTCGAATGCGGTTCGATTGAACAAGCGAAACGGAGTATCGAACATTTGAAGGCGATTACCGGATGATAATTTCCGCCTGTTCACGTGGTCGTATGTTTCGTGGTTCAAAAATCAGTGTATTCACAGTTTGAGTACTTTAATGGCGGTACGTTTTACTGCGGAACTATCCGCAGGGCTGCGCCGCCGTCAGGGGCAATGTTGAGGTCAAGTACTATGTCAGCATCGACCGTTTGCCGCTCAATACGGACTTTCAAACGGTCGTCTGCAACGTCGGAATAGAGCGTCGCTTCGTATTTCTTGCCTTTATCGAGAAAGTCAAGCGGCAAGCGGAGCATTCGCTTTTCGCCGGAGGAAATCGTTCCTACGTACCATTCGGCACCAGTCCGGCGGGCAAAGGTCGCAAATTTGCCGACTTCGCCGTTCAAAACACGGGTCTCGTTCCAAACGGTCGGAATCGTTTTCCAGAAATCAAGTTCCGGCTCCGCTTTATAACTTTGCGGTCTGTCATACCAATAGAGAAACTGGAGCGGCGAATAAAACACTACAACCGTTGCCAATTGGTGCGTCCGCGTCCCTTTGTATGTGTCGAGGTTGTACCAACAATGTGTGTAATCCCCCATTCCGCAGAGTGTTCTAGTCAACGCAAGTGTACAGTTATGCTGTGTCGTTGGTCGGGTTTCATTGCCGCCGATTCCTTCGACCGTCAACAGGTTCGGGTAGGTGCGTTCCCAACCGGTGCTGCGGTATTCATCATGAACATCGACGACGAGTTCATACTTCGCCGTCTTGGCAATAGCATCGTGCAGCCACGTCGTCCACTGCTGCGAACCGACGTTCACGAAACCGTACTTGATGCCGGATACTCCCCATTTTTTGTACAACGGAAGCAATTCGTCAAGTTGTTTTTCCAACGCACGCCGATTAACGTACACTATCACGCCGATTCCCTTCGATTTGGCGTAATCAATCACCGCCTGAAGGTCGAGTGGATTCGGTGCCGGATTCCGTTTCGGGTCGACACTGACGAAAGTTGCGTCAGAATAGTCGTCATATTCGTGACCGTACCAGCCGGCATCAT
>WRCR01000159.1 GCA_009783865.1 Planctomycetaceae bacterium
AGTGTTTATTTTAACCTCCGTGAATGAAAACTTTTGGCAAAACTTTGACGCTGACGCACCGCACTTACGTTAATACGAAGAAACTGCAAAATTGTTAGGGAAAAAAACTTGCAATCGGACTGACTCACTAAACCCTACGCTTGCATAACCGAACACCTTTTGCTATAATTCCCATATCGTCAAATTTTTTACCTTAACCCGAAACAGGAACGGCGATGAAAAATTTCCCTTTCACCTTAATTACCATAACGGCAGCACTTTTAATGATGAACATCATCGTGTCAGAAAACAACGGACAAACTAACACAACACAGGAACAAGACCCGCAAGTTGTGAACTGGCAATTAGAATGGTCAGAAAAAATTGACGAACTAAAAGCGACAGCGAGAATGTATCGGCATACAAAGACCGCCGCGCCGCTGCTGTATCTTTCCTGCGAAGACGATAACAAGGTCTTCTGCATTTCGTTCCGCACCCCGCCGGAAGACGATACCGGCATCGCACACATCATGGAACATTCCGTCCTGTGCGGGTCGAAAAAGTTTCCAACGAAAGAACCCTTTGTCGATTTATTGAAAGGTTCGCTGCAAACCTTTCTCAACGCGTTCACGGCTGACGACCGAACAATGTATCCGGTTGCAAGCAGAAACGAGAATGACTTTCACAATCTCATGAATGTGTATCTCGATGCCGTCTTCTTTCCGAATTTAATAACAACGCCCGAAACACTGATGCAGGAAGGATGGCACTACGAAATTGACGAAGACGGAAATTTGAAATACAACGGTGTCGTCTATAACGAAATGAAAGGCGTTTATTCTTCGCCGCAAAGCGTTCTTTATCGGACGATTCAAAAATTGATGTACGCCGATTCGACTTACACAAACGATTCCGGCGGCAATCCCGATTCTATTCCAAAATTGACGCAGGAAATGTTTAATAAATTTCATGAGACGTATTATCATCCGTCCAATTCGATGATATTTCTTTACGGCAACGGAGATATAAAAAAGCATCTCGAATTCATCGACAAGGAATATCTGCAACAGTTTGGCAAGAAAGATGTTAATCCGCAAGTCATTACACAGCCGGTATTTACGCAGCCGAAGGATTTCACGGTAGAATATTCTGTTGACGACGGCGATTCAACAACTGATAAAACATATTTGAGTATGAGTTATCTCTTGCCGCCGGCGTTAGACAATGCGGAATTATCCGCCGGTATGGATTTGCTTGCCTACATTCTCGTCGGGGCGGAAGCGGCACCGCTCAAACGTGCTTTGCTCGACAACGGTATCGGAAAAGATATAAATTGCTCTTTCGACAGTTCGATTTTGCAGCCCTGCTTTACGATAGTTGCTACCAATGCAGAGCCGGAGATGAAACAGCAGTTTCTTGAAATCATCGACACCGTTTTGAAAGAACTCGTTGAGAAAGGAATTGACCGCCGGCTCATTGAAGGCGTTATCAACCGGACGGAGTTTGCGTTGCGGGAATTTCAATCCGGCGGTATGCCGAAGGGCTTAATTCTTGCGATGAATTCACTTGAAACTTGGACTTACGGCGGCGACCCGCTGCGCAATCTGCGATTCGAAAAACTCATTAAAAATATAAGAGACGGTGTCGATAAAAATTTCTTCGAGGAATTGATTAAGAAACAGTTGCTAGGCAATCCTTCACGGGGATTTCTGATGCTCAAGCCGAAACAAGGTTTAGAAAAAGAAAATTCCGAAAAGTTAACGGCAAAATTAGCGGAGATTCAAAAATCCTTCACACCGGAACAATTAGAAGAAACGAAGCGGAAGAAAGCGTATCTTCTTGAGCGGCAGCAGGCACCGGATACCCCTGAAAACCTTGCGAAAATACCGGTGTTGAGCATCGAGGATATTGACCGCAACATTGAAATAGTGCCGTTTACGGAGGACGGTCGTTTTCTTAATGCCGATGTTGATACCAACAAAATCGTGTATGTCAAACTTTATTTCGATGTACATCCGCTGCTTGTGAACCTTGCGAAAGAGCCGGATTTGCCGGCGGAACTTTCGCTATTGTCTACCATTCTCAGTCGGGTTGATACGGAACATTATACTTACGGGGACTTCGACAGCGAGACGAACATTCACACCGGCGGCATTGATACTTCTTTCGGTACCGCTTCGTTGAAACAACCGGTCAATGATGAAACATTCCGGGCAATATTCACCGTTTCTGCGAAAGTAATGACTCCGAAGTTGGAAAAAGGTCTCGAATTGATGCTCGAAATAATGCGGCATTCTAAGTTCGATGATCTATCCCGATTGAAGGAAATCATTCAGGAAGAGCGGGTTAACATGGAGCAGTCGCTAATTGCGTCCGGTCATAATTTCGCCCGTATCCGTGCGGCGGCGTACTTTTCACCGGTTAGTGCTTTCGGCGATAAAACCGGCGGCATCGGTTATTATGAATACCTCTGCAAGTTGGATAAGGAATTTGACGAGCGCGGCAAAGAAATCGCTGCCTGCTTGAAACAACTCTGCGAAAAGTTGTTCGTTATGAGCGGCAACTCATTCATTTTGGTAACGCTGCCGAAAGAAGAATTTGTGCAAATCAAACCAGTTTTTTCAAAGTTGGATGTACTGAATGGAACAGCGCAGCCAACGAGGCAAGCCGTTGTTGAAAAAGTGTTGGGGCAGGAAAATGAAGCGGTAGTGATACCGAGCCGTGTTCAGTATGTTGCGAAAGCGGCAAATTATAAGAAGGACGGTTTCGAGTACAGCGGCACGATGCTTGTCCTGATGAACATACTGCGGACGGGCTATCTTTGGAATAATATCCGCGTTCAGGGCGGTGCTTACGGCAGCGGTGTTTCCTTCGACAGAGCCGGGATTTTCGGAATGTGGTCTTACCGCGACCCGAATCTCAAACGCACAGTCGAAGTGTATGACGGTGTTGCTGATTATCTGGAACGGATTGAAATCACAAAACAGGAATTGACAAACTCTGTTATTTCAACGATAGGGTCATTGGACAAACCAATGACTCCGTCTGCCAAAGGTTCTCTTGTCGCAACTATGAAAATACGCGGATTGACTTTCGAGGATGGTCAGCGGGAAAGAGACGAAGTCCTTGCAACAACGCAGGAAGACCTGCGCCGGTTCGCACCGCTGTTCAGAAACGGAATGAAACAGAACAACATCTGCGTTTTCGGTAATGTTAAAGTGCTTGACGAAAACAAAGAAATGTTCAAGAAGACAATCCGCCCGATTGAGTGAGGTATTACAGATATGAATTTCTTTCTTGAAAATTTATGGTTCTGGTTCGTTCTTGCGGGACTCGCGGGAGTTATCGGTTATGTATCATTTGCTAACAGCCGCAAGATAAAAACGCTTTTCGGCACCGCGGCGGCAGTTGTCGTCATTCTTGCTCTCGGTTTCGGTCTGCATTTTTTCGTTGATACAGACCAGAAGTCAATAAGCAGAATGCTGCGCGGACTGGCAGCGGCAATCGAAAGAGACGATTTAAATGCAGTGCAGAATTATATCGAACCAAGTGCAATGAAAACACGGGGACTTGCCCGCGCTGGTATGGCAGCGTGCGCAGTAAAAAAAGCAAGATTCAATGATTTGAAAGTTGCCGTGAGCGATGCCGGTGCAGTTCCAACGGCAAGGGTTTCATTTACCGCTGTTTTTCATTGGACGACCAAACAGCCCATCTCAGGACTTTCGGTTGATACTCCGGCAGTGGAATTAATTAAGTTTAACGTCGAGTTAGTAAAAGACGGTTCGTCTTGGCTTGTTACCGACAAATGTGAATTTACTCTTAGAGCAGTCCCGTAAAAGTTATTTACTCTATGCGTTTTCGTCTCTATCTGTTTTTGTTCATCATTGCGGCAGCGATATTTTTTTTTCGTCCCGCCTGCCGGAATAAAGTAAATGTACCGCCCAAAACTGGTTCTCCGACATTAACTGCCGAACAAATTGAATTGGTTGAACGCCTTGCTAAACAGCGCAGCAGTCGTGAACCGGAGCCGCTGCAAATTCCAGTGGGACAAACGCCGCTTGGAGTTCTGCGTGAAATGACGAATACGTATCAAACAGCAAAGTCATATTGCGACCGGGGACATATTCAGGTTATCGGTAGAGCAGAACATCCCGATTATGAAATCGCTCCTTGGATTTGCACCGCTGCTTATCAAAAAGAAAACGAAACGGCGGCGAAAATCCGGCTTGAAATCAATAACGGCGTTCTTGTTTCCAACGGCGAAAATTGTTATGCGCAGATTCGGGACTTGCCGGAACAGGTATTGGTGTTTCCGACTCCGCAGAAATTGACTCCGGCATCGCTCTTCCGTGATTTGCAACTCGACTTGGCAATGGAACTTGGACTGCCGGAAACAATTCTGCGGTTTGCACCGCAACTGATTATGCTATTTGCAAAGAATCCGCTCAATACGCTGCTGCCGCCCGGTTCACAAACCGAGTTTCTTACCCCGCAATATATCAGGGACATTCCATGCGATTTAATTCGTGTTTCACATCCCGGCGGCGTGCGGGTCTTATGGGTCAGCCGAAACAACAAATTACTGCTGCGGCTGGACTATCTTGCCGAAGGGTTGCCGGTGCCGAAAGGAATCGAAAGCATCACTTCGATACGAATCGAACTTGAAAATGCGGCGGTCAACCGCGATATATCGCCGGAAGCATTTCAAATGATGCAGCCCGAAAACGCAAAACACGTCTCGAAATTTCAAACGGCGGAATCCCTTCGGCAAGTGGAGGAATCGCATCAGATTGTTTTGAACTCAATGGAAAAAACGGATTATTACGCCGCCGTTCTGATTACGGAAGATGATGTTGTCCGAAAGAAAGCCGCACAGCCCAAAGCCCCGCAGACCATTTCGTTGATTGAATGCTGGACTATCGACAATCTAACCCCGACCGGCAATATCGCCGTCTTGCCGCAATCGAATGATGGTTCAGTACCGCCGATTCTCGTAACAACTTGCGACGGAAACCAGTTGATAACCTTCGATGCAGACGGAAACACGCTAAAGAAACTCAAACCGGAAGGATTGCCCGGTGATGAAATGCTGAATGTAGTTGGAATCACATTTGCGGGCATGGTAGGCGAAGCGTATATCGCCGCCGCTTTTTCCGAAGGACAAACTGTTTATTTCTTTGACGAAAACCTGAAGCCGGTAAATCCTTTTACGGCGGATACACTGCTGAAAGAGCAGGAGTCATTCTTCCGCAGAAATATACAGGGAAATCCGCCGCCGTCTTTTACGCCGCCGGAAGGAAAACAACTCGTCTGGAGTTATGCGAACACGTCGGATAAGAATGTTGATAACGCTGAATGGGCGATGCTGCTGTCGGATAACCGTGAAGACACGTTCTACTTTACGGTGATGAATCAAGAAAATCAGTATGCCGCATTTACTCCGCTGCCTTATTACGGTGATACGGAAAATTTATCCGAGCCGCTCATTCCGTTTAAATACAGAAATGAAAACCGTTATCTTGCTGCGTCGGCAGACGGCAGCGTGACTATTTTTGATAACAAAGCGGAACTGCTTGATTCGTTTGCTTTCGGCGAGTTCATCACCGGCATTGCCTTCTTGGAAGCCAAGGGGCGGAATCTGATAATCGTTGCCAGCGAAAATTCAATTACGGCGTGGGAAATTCTGGATTTTACGCCGTAAAATTTTGCCCTTGACGCAATGATTAAAGATTTGTATTATCCGTTGCCGTTTGCAGAAAACAATATCTGATAACGGCAACCTTTACTTTTTTTCGATTTTTTTGAAAAATAGTTATGGAAATTGGTAAGATATGCCGATAATAACGCTAGAAATGATTAGAACGGCTATTGCGGTTATATCATTTTTTTCGTATCAACAGAATTTACCTTCCTTACGGAAGAATTTGAAACCGGTAGATGGACAAAGAGGTTAAAATGCATACTCGACTCAGATTGTTTTTGGCGTTACTTTCGGCAGTATTATTAGTTTTCGGAACAACCGGTTGCCGCAGCAATGGCGGTAGTTGGTACAGCCCGAAGACATATTCGTTCTACAACCCCATTAGCAAATCGTCTAATGCGGATTCGCATAGTAAGGAAGGGGCTTCGTTTGCAAAACAGGATGGCAGACCGAGTTTGGATGCGCAGCCGAATATCTCCGCACCCCCCGGCGGCTATGCTAATCCCGGCAAAGAATCCGATTTCTTTGCTAACAAACAGGGGCAGAAAGTGGTTCAGCCCCAATACGGTATCGGTCAAGGCAATGAAACGCCGATGACTACTGCCGCAAATCCTTATTCTGTTCCTGAATCGGCTGTTGCCGTTTATCCTTCTGGTGTACCGGCAGGTGCCGAATCGTACAATCCTTACGCCGCCGTCCCTCAAGGAATGATGGCAGCACCTTACGGGACAACGGAACCGGCGACTCCTTCCGGTTTCCAGCCCACCCGTTATTATGAACCGCAAAACGCGCCGGTACAACAGGTTGTCCCCGCTGGTGCTGATACAGTACCGCTTTACGGCAATCCAATAGCACCTGCAAGTACTCCGGCAGTTCAACCGCAGCAATACAATTACCCTGCCGCACCCTCACCTTACGGTAATGCTCCGATGACCTATGGTGTACCAGCCGCAACACCGGCAGAGACCGCTCCTGGCTATATGTCTGCACCGGCAGGATATACGGCAAGTCCGTCTTCGTATCAGCCCGTATCCGGCGGAACGTTTTAACGGCAGTTGAAAACAAATCTGACGAAAAGAGTCAGAGCGGCGTTGCTCAGGCAATATCGCTCTGACTCTTTAGTTATTTCCACAACCTTCCTGCGGCTCTTTACCGGAAAAAACTTGCCGGGCAATCACCACCGTTGCAACGAAGGATGCGAAATCTTGATGAGCAGCGTCTCAATAACAAACCGCTTGTCAGCCCGGCTGACTCCCCGCAATGCTAGATTTGCCTGCAACAGCCAATCCGATAAATCGGCACCGCGAAAGCGTGTTAACTTTCTGAGTTGCTGCTCCGCCTTTCCAAGAGCGAAGACAGGGACACCCGCTCTTTCTAATGCCGTTTTGACCGTCATCGGTTTTTTGTTTCTTTCGGCTTCGAGTATAATTTGTGTTGCGGTTGCGAATCTGCGCAAAGAACCGGAAAACGCACCAAAGAAACTTTCTACCTTCGAGTCCTGTCTGCCGGCACCGGCTAAAAGTTTATTAAGTTCCGATATTGACTCGGCTGTTCTGCCTTCAAGAGCCAAGTCGATGATGTAAAAGGTCTCCTTGACGCTCCACGAACCGGAATTCTGCTCGACCAACTCCAGCGTAATTTTGTCCTTTGTCAATACCGATAACTTCGCTAACTCTTGGTCAAGCAAACCGTGAACTGCGCCGACCATCTGCACCATTAACTCGGCTGCCGCTCTGTCGCATGCAAGTTTATAACGCTGTTTCGCCCACTTGGTAACCCAACCCGGCATTTCCTTTTCTGAAAGGGAATTTGCTGTGATAATCAAACCCTTTTCGGCAACTATCGTGTGTAATTTCGTATTGACCGGAAACGTTGTCAACAAGAGAAGCATAGTACTGCTTGTTGACGGATTTGCTGCGTAGTCCTCCAGCAAAGGACGATTTTTAGAAACGAAATTATCGGCATCGTCAATTATTACTAACTTGGAACTGTCTCCGAACATTGACCGGGAAGCAGCGGCACTGTACACTTCGGGAAACTTTAAGTCCTTGCTGCCTTCGAACAGGACGAGGGAGAATTCGCCGTCATCGCCGGCGAGCAATTTTTCCCGCAGTGTGTTTTCGGCTTGCCGTATCAAGAAAGAATCATTGCCGAAAATGACGCAGATTCCCTTTGCCGGATATTCAGCAGGTACTTCCAGATATTTATGAACTAAAACGGTCGGCATTGTTATCGAAGGTCAAGTATAAAATCAGAACAGCAGTATTATCCGCGAAAATACGGGAAATACAAGATATGTCCACCCTAATGTAAAGCCCTTAATTGAAAAAATGTTGCAAAGCCGAACCCCTAAAAACAAGGCGCAAATGATAACTCACCAGCAAATGTTGGCAAGAGCAAAAAGTGCAAGGTTAATCTGCGTACAAGAAAAACTTGCAATCGGACTGATATG
>WRCR01000160.1 GCA_009783865.1 Planctomycetaceae bacterium
CGACATTGAAACATTTCGAAGAGAAGTGAAGGCGCGGCAGGACGAAAGAAATGCATCTAACAAGGGAACCGATTGGCAATTCACTACCGAAGACGCACGAATAAAACTCAAAAAACTGTATCCAAAATTTTAAGATTGGAAAGATACTATGGTGTTTACGGTGCAACATAACTGTCTTCGTCATTGTATTCGTCTTCACTTGTTTTGTTCGCATAACTGGAATACAAACTACTCACCGCCCTTTGCGGTCCCAATATGGAACTATCAGACGTAGGTCCGTTGCCCGCGTTGGATTTCTTCCTCCATTCCGAAGTAGTTATTAACACTTCCCGTGCCTTCGCGCCATTCGGCTTACTAATTATACCGTCTTCTGTCATAAAATCCATCAAACGGGAAGCGCGACCATAACCGATACTCAACCGCCGCTGTAATAACGAAGTTGATGCCGAACCCTCTTGAATCACACACTCTATCGCATCTTCATAAAGTTCGTCGCGGTTCTCCCGAATCATATCGGTTTTACTGTTATCGCTTGTCTTACCGGCATTTTCTTCTTCCTCGTCGAGCCGCAGAAGTTCTTCGTCAAAATACTGAAAGCCGGTGCTTATCGTATCAATAACGGATTCAATTTCGGCATCACTGACGAAAGTACCCTGTCCGCGAATTAACTGCCCCGAAGACGGGTCTAGGAACAACATATCGCCGCAGCCGAGAAGCCGCTCGGCACCATTTCTGTCCAGCACAACGCGGCTGTCCATTTGTGTTGCAACACCGAAAGCAATGCGTGCCGGCAGATTCGATTTAATTAACCCGGTTACAACATTGACGGTCGGTTTTTGCGTTGCAAGAATCAGATGTATTCCAACTGCCCTGCTCTTCTGCGCAAGACGGATAATATGCGTCTCAACATCTTTACCGGATACCATCATCAAGTCGTTAAATTCGTCTGCAATTATCACCATGAAGGGCAGTTTTTTTGGAACTACTTCCCATTCTTCATCGGTGATGTTATTCATCTTCATCTTGCGGCGCAAGTCCGCTTCGGATAACTTATTATACTCATTTATATTGCGGACTCGTGCCAGTTGCAGAAGCATGTACCGCTCTTCCATCTTGTCAACTGCCCAAGCGAGAACCGCTTCCGCTTTCTTAACTTTAGTAATGACCGGATACATCAGATGCGGTATCGTTCCATACGAACTCATTTCGACCGTCTTCGGGTCTATCATTATCAGGCGAACTTGTTCCGGTGTGCGGGACATCAGCAGCGACACGATAATTGAATTCAAACAAACGCTTTTACCGGTACCGGTTCTGCCGGCAATGAGCAGGTGCGGCATATCCGTTAAATCGGAAACCATCGGCGCGCCGGAAACATCTTTGCCCAGAAACAGCGGCAGATTATACTTTTCGTTGTAGTTCGGTGTCAGTTCGATAATATCACGCAGATTAACAGTTTGCCGTTTTTCATTTGGTATTTCAATGCCGACTGTACCCCGACCGGGTATCGGCGCAACAATTCGGACGCTCTTGACCTTCATTGCCATTGCCAAGTCATCGGAAAGCCCCTGTATATTTTTGATGAGTAGTCCTTTTGCCAACTTCAATTCAAACTGTGAAATCACGGGACCGACACGGACATCTATTACCTGCACATCGAGTTTGAAACTGGCAAGCGCGGCTTCAAGTTGTTCCGATTGACTGCGGATTATTTCGGCATAGACGGAATCATCAAACGGTTCCGGTTTTACTAATAAATCCAGCGGCGGTAGATTGAACGATGAAACCGAATGAGCCGTTTCTGCGGCAATTCCTTGAGAAGACATCGGTTTAACCGGCTGCTGCGATTGAACAATATGAGGCGGTTGCAGCACATATTCCGTATGCAATGTCGCCGATTGGTCAAAAATCCTATTGCGGATGAGACGCTTCTGTTTGTCAAGTATCCAATCGGGAACACCGGACGGATTATCCGCATTGCGACCGGCATTGTTCCCGGTGTTCGGAAGTGATGCCGCTGCAATTTTCTTTTGTGTGCCGGACTTATCAGATGAACGCTTTGCACCGGTAATTTGTCCGTTTATTGTTGCAAAAATTACTTTAACAGCTTTCAACGCTGTGCAAAGTGATTGGTCTCCGAGCAATACAATTCCGCTGCAAACAATGCTTGCGAGCAAAACGCAAATACCGGCATCGGAAATATGTTGTCGCAACACAGAAACAATCGAAACGCCGAGGATACCGCCCGGTCCGAATCGTGAACACGGCAGGAAAGCAATTCTTTCGTCAAATAATCCGCATAAACCGGATAATCCAAAAAGTACGAGACAAAATCCAAATGTCCGTAAAGCAACTTGATTGAGAGGCGTTCCGTATAAAAATCGCAAGGCTTGAATTCCGAGCGGCAGAAGCAAAAAGAAAGCGGCGTACCCCAAAACATTTTCGAGTGCAGACGCTGCCTTTGCGCCAAGAGGACCGCAAAGATTGTGAACGGCTGCCGGAACAGGATAAGCAAGCGTGTCTGGCAAATCCCCAGGTGTGTAACTTCCAAGACCGCACGCCCAAAAGACAAACAGCATCAGAAGAATAAAACCGATAAACCGCAATCCGAAGGAATCCATTAGAAATCAGCAACTATCCGAAATTACCACACCGTATCATATTTATCGGTTTTTTGCAGGCAGGCGATGAAACAAAATCAGAACGGCGGTATAAACGGTTAAACAGTTAAACCGGATTTCGTTTCAAAACAAGCACGGTGATGTCGTCCTGATGTTCTCCGCAGTCGTGTTCAGTAACGGCGGCAAATATGGCATCGGTGATTTCTTTAGCGGTTCCGGTGTGAACTTCTTGAATGAGTTCCTCAAGCCGCTGTTCTCCAAATAATCCGTCTTTGCTCTTTTTCCAATTAGCCGAGGAATTTCTCATATGTGCTTCAGTTACACCGTCGGTAAAAGTCACGATAACATCATTCGGGGCTAAAACGATGCAATTTTCATCGTATTGGGCATCATCGACAACCGCCATTATAGGTCCCGTTGCCGGCAAACTTGTTATGGAACCGTCTGAACGCAAAACGTATGGAGGATTATGACCGGCATTGACATAACACAACTCGCCAGTGGAGACATCATACATTCCGAAGAAAGCGGTGACAAACATACAGTCATCATTGTTGCTCATCAAAAGAGAATCAACGCTGCTCATGATTTCCTTTGCGCTGTTATTTTTAATGTCACAGTTGTTTCTAACCGCACAGTTATTTCTGGCGGCACTGTTGCGGATTGCGGTTCTTGATACCGCCATGAATAACGCTGCCGGTATTCCATGACCGGAAACATCGGCAATAGTGAAGGCAATGGTATTTTCGTTGATAAAAAAGAAATCATAAAAGTCGCCGGCGATAAAGGTTGCCGGTTCATTTTTTGCGTACAAGTCGAATTCCGCCCGGTCGGGAAACGCTGGAAATGTTCTCGGCAGCAGCGAAAGTTGAATTTTTCTTGCTGCCTGCAATTCACCTTCGATTGTTTTTCGGGCTTCTGTTTCAAGTACCAATCGGTTAATGCTTGCTTTCAATTCGGTAGACATCTTGTCAAACGTGTCTGCCAGATGTCCGAACTCATCTTCGGAATGTTTGCCTTTCACTTTTGCATTGAGATTTCCTTTTGCCAACTCGGAAGCAAAATCCGTTAGATATTTAAGTTCCGTATTTAGACGAAGTGAAGCAAAACAAACTATGGCGATAATCACAAGCAGCACTACAATGAAAATATAAACCCGCTGTTTTAACCGCTCGTAAGTCGGCTGCAAAATCACGTTTTCATTTGTAGCAACTATGAGTGTCCAGTTTGTTTCTTTGATGCGTGCCGGAATAATCCAGACCGGCTCCTTGTTGTTCCAAATCATTTTTTCCGGCTGTGAATTATTTACCGCAGCGAGCCGGATTCGTGTGTCGTCGCCTCGTAAAAGTTGATAACCCCATTGTGCGAGTTCGCCTCTTTCGTACCATTCTGCCAAACTGAAAATGGTTTCGTTCATTTCCAATTCCGGGTCGCTGTCGGAGATAATACTGCCCTTCGGACTTATCACGGCGAATTGTGAATTGTCCGGTAAATTCGATTGAACAAATTGCCGGATTTTCTCCAGTGATATATCCGCAACGAGACAACCGGCAAATTTGTCATCGAAAAAAAATGGAACAGAAAAAGTACAGATAAATTGTTTTGCTGGTTCTATATTGATGTACGGTTCTGACCAGAATTGCATTTTGGTTAGTTTAGGAATCAAATAGATATCGCGGCTGTAGTCATATTCTCCGCCGAGCATGTGAGTCTTGATTGTTCCTTCTTCGCGGTACACATTGAGTATCTTGTCTTTTCGATTAATATTATGTTCCGGGTCGTATGCGATGAAGATGCCCAGCAACTGCGGATTACCGCGAACATATCGGGAGAAGAACCAGTGCAATTCGTCTGTTGTTGCATCGGGATGTGCTTCGATATAATCTTTTAGGACTCTTAGATTTGCGGATATACGGGCAAGTTCGCTGTCTATTTGTTCTGCCCTGCGTTTTGCGGCTTCTTCTTTTAATTGTTCCGTGTAGTGAATGTCATGATTTCGCTGCCTCCGCATCTCTATAAGGGCAACCATTCCGTAAAAAATTACTAGCGGAATGATGATACCGGCGAGGAGTTTGGAACGGACTGACCGAAACATTATGAATTATTACATCGAAATTGACACGAATTGAAGTCGAAATCTCATTATAACGGGAGTTTTCGGCAAATGCAAGACGCTGATGTTTGACAATAATCATCAACTTGAACGTTGCGTTGCTTTTTCCTGCTGCTTCGAAGATGTCGTTAATAGGTATCGTGGTTGTCAGAAGATTGTCCGGTTTCGCATCGACACCGCAAAATCGGGCTTGCTCTTCACTTGTCTTGATTTCGTGTCCTGACATCGCAACGTTTGGACTGCCGCAACGACAATTTCGGACGAAATTGAAGGAAAAACGGCTCTGATGGCGTTATCAAAGCCGTTGAGCCGGCGCGGGTTTATCATCGGAAAATATCTGGGCGTAATGATTGCCGTGACGCTGATATTCCTGATACTCGGTGCTTTTTTCCTTAACACGATTTCCTACAATACAGTTTATGATGCCCGCGAGTCCTCCAAAGATGTGCCGACTGGTTAGCCGAGTACTATCTGCCAAGATTCCAACGGTGATATGCAGTGTCAAAGACAAAAAATGAGCAGCAACCGGTTTTGTCTTTTTGAATTTGAGTGGTTCGCGAAAGGTATACCAATGTTTTTAGTCCATCGCCAAAATACAGTTGCTGCACTAAACTTTTTTATTGAGCCGCTCTCGTCGGTCCGAGCCGCAGTGCCGGAGGAACGCTCTGGATTTTCTCCCGCGAAAGGTTGAAAATCGTGAATCCCGGCGCGCCGTGTTTTCGGGCTATCATAATCTGCGTTGCAATTTGGTCTGGTGCCAAGGCAATACCGAGGTCGGACGCATCAGCACAGATGCCCGGATAAATCAGCATTCGACCGGCAACTATCTTCATCTGACTCTCGACGTAACTGTCGAAAACGGAGGCATTCGACGTGTAATTCATCGGACAAAGGAAATCGAGATAGCCTTTTTCCACCCAAACGGGCCAATCCTGCAATACCCAGCCGCGGCTTTCCGGCTGTTTCGGAAACACGGCAGCAGAAATCTTGACCGCCGGTTTAACCTTCTTTGATTCCCGATGCACGTCAGCGACCAACGCCGTTATTTGGTCGCAACGCCAATCGTCAAACTTGGCTTTCCACTTTTCGGTGCGGGTATCTTTGGGCCAGTCGGTTATTTTTTCGCCGACGTGTTTTTCGAAGCGTTCCCGGCAGCCGTCACAATAGCAATGGTCGCTGCCCGGATAACGGATGTAGTCGAAATGAATGCCGTCAACATCATAATTCTTCGCAACTTCGACCATTGACTCCCATTCGAGTTTTCGGTTTTCGAGATGCGATGGGCAAAGCCAGTTGACTTGCTCTCCGTTGAACTTGACCTGTGTTCGTCCAGCTTGCCGCATAGCATCGATGAATTCCTTCGGCGCATTATGAGCGTTGAAATTGACCTTCCAGACGTGAACTTGAACGCCGTATTTCTTTCCGGCGCGGACTGCCTGTTCAATTTGGTCGCCGTACTGTTCGAACTTTTGACTGCGGGGAAGCAACTTGCTGTCGTAATGTGCCAAACCGCCCCAGAGCATGTTCGGAATCACTGCATTAAATCCGTTTTCCTTGAGTTCCTTCATCGTTCTGTCCCAATCACCGGGATACGCACCGGTTCCGGCATGTTCCCACCAAAGACGAAGTTCGCCCGATACGCTCGGCAATGAACGGATATATTGCTCCGAAAGTTCCTTGCGGAGTGCCGGAAAAGCATTGTTAAACTGACGGGCATCCATTTTGTCCGCAATCGGCTTGACTTTTTGAGCGATTTTTGCCAGCCGAGACGCTTTTTCGGATTCTGTCTCAAACGGTGCTTCACCAACAGCATATAAGTTTTCGAGACGTTTGTCTTTTACGTCTTTCCACATATCGGGAGCCCACTTCGACAGAAGGGAAAGCATGAACGCCTGTTTTCTGTCGTCATCGCCACCCATCAAAATATGGGAGAAGAACGCCCCACGGTCGCTGACGAGCAATGCGGCGTTGCCGGTAGATTTGCCGGAAGCATCGTACCAAACGGCAGCGGCTCTTGCGTTGTAATTGTCAGAACCGGCTAAGGGTTTCAACGATTGAACAGCCCAAGACCGTTGTTCAAAAGCCGTCGGCGTTCCTTCACCGAATTCCTTGATAAACCACGGTTCAAAACGAACTTCGGCGAAAGCAGCGTCCCCTTCCGGCGACCGAATGACTGAACCGGTAGCGAAACCGAGCGTTTTTCTCAACTCGTTGGGTAGCGCGTGAAGTGCTATTAACTTACCGCCGGTTTCGACATACTCCTTAAGAAGAGCAACTTGTTCTGCCGTGAGCGTCGCATTTAACGGCAGAATCACAACATTGCGGCGTTTTAGTGCCTCCGCCGTCAAGGATGTCTGTGCAAATGAACCGACATCGACACCGCTGGACATCAACATTGCCTGTAGTTGGCGGCCTATCTTATTGGCACCGGGGTCAGAACTTGTGTTTTCCGGCTCCAGTATAACTACCGACTGGGTGAAAAATTCCCAGCCGTGCAGTTCAACTGCCGCATCTACATTTTTGCCCCGCCAAAACGATAAACGAAGTTGATTAATTTTGTCGAGTCCGTCGGGCTTGCCTTCTACACGGTGTTTTGCCAGCGAAAAAACAAGCGTCTGGCGACCGGTTTTCTTGACTGTTCCCGACATGCTGTACCAGCCGCCGCCGCTTTGAAAATAGAGCGATACCGAACCTGCTGCTTCGGGCTTGTCAATGGAAAGTGTCACACGCACTTCGTCGGTTGTAGAGAGGTCGAAATCTTTCTTGATGTCGAAAGACCCCCGCTCCATCTTCGTATCGGAAGCGAAGGGCAGTTTCAAGGTTGCGTTCCAGTCACCGTCCGCTGCGAACAACGTGAAAGGGATAAAGGCAATAGCCATTGCCGCGAAAAGCCGGTTTAATGTCTGCATTATTTTCTGCATAATTTTTTATGGGGGGTAATGTTTGTTAAATTGACGAAACAAATGTTGACCAGATTATAACATCGGCTTGACCGGCAGACAATAGAACTGCATAAAAAATCTGTTAGCGATTTCTAATCCGCTTATTGATTTGCGGCTTTCGGCTTTCCGAAGACAGCACCGCTTTTCGGTTTCGATGCTTTTTTCATAGAGTTTTGCACATCGGAATTCGTAGCGGTGTTTTTGTCGTCCTGCACTGCTTCGACAGTTTTTTCCGGTTTTACGGTCTCTTCCTGTTGTTCGGGAACAGAATGATTTCTTCCAAACGGCGGCAAGGGAACAGCATATTGATTTTCGGACAACGTTCTTTCGGGCATGAACGATTCGGGTTCCGGCATCGATAATGCATCGCCCGTCTGCGCAGCAAATTCAGTATGTTCGTTGTAAAAACCTTCTCTGCGAATTTCTGCCCGCACAAACACATCATCA
>WRCR01000161.1 GCA_009783865.1 Planctomycetaceae bacterium
AACGTTTGGCAGTGGAGGCCGCAGAATTAAAGAAACTTCTGCGGTAGCGGTTTCTGGTGTATTTAGGGGGAGTGTTGCCGTGGGTACTGTTGATTCGGGTGATTCGGAATTCGATCCCAAAAAATGTCTCGATATCAGAGATTCAAAAGGGGATTACGACGCTACTGCTGTCACTACCCTCAGGCGGGACAACGGTAGGATATGGACTGATGCCGGAATCCCATTCACTTGGATAAACACGATATTACCGCCGAATTCGCCGACTTGTTTGGTAACAAACAACGAAGAAGCCGGGGGTATCGTGCCCCCGAGCAGTTTTCACAACGGCGGGACAAATTGCGTTAATGTAGACGGTAGCGTAATGTTTGTGAGTGATTCTGTCAGTGCAGGTCCCCTTGCTTCGCCGACTAACTGTGTTTTAAAAGGCGCATCGCCTTTTGGCGTTTGGGGTGCTTATGGTTCCATCAACGGCGGCGAAACGGTGAAGTTGTAGTGCCCAATCGCCGGGTTGTGTCCCCAATTTATGGGTGAATTGCGTAGAACGCTTAAGGTTCGGTAGTGTTGCCCATCGCAGCATCAATTTCAGGACACGACCCAATCGCCGTCTTAGGTTAAACGGGAAAATTAAACGACAGATGTTTAGCGGCGGGCTCTAAGTCCGCCTTGCACAGAATTGAGACAAATTGAATGATATGAGTACACAAACGTTGTCGTCCGTTGATGAATTATTTATTGACATAGTTCGTCTTACTCCGGTGCAGCAGAGGAAACTTTTCGATATGCTCAAGCCCGTTGAAGCCGCATTGGCGGATAGCAGTGGGAGCGAGCCGGAAGAGATCAATGAGGATATTTTGCACAAACTCTACTTGGACAGCCGTGATAAAGACGGCAATTTTCTGACTGAGATGATAGAGTTTGAAATCCTGTTTACTCACAAAGAATCACAGCGAAGGTATCTTGTTGAATTACTAAATAGATATGGTACCAAAAACGAATAGAACATTGCGGATTATAACGGACGTAAACATCTGGATTACTTATATGTTTTCTCCTAATTTTCGTGCTTATTGCGACAGATTTTTTGAAGACGAATTTCAACTGTTGGTCTGCAATAGATTCATTCAGGAATTTAAACAAACAATTGAATACCCGGAATTACGGGAGCGTCTCATTAAGAATGGATTTAGTTGCGAAGGTTTGCTGCAAAAAATCATCGCAAAAGGAATCTCTGTAAATGTGGTATCCGAAGTTAATGTTTGCCGCGATGTGAAAGATAATTACCTTCTTGCATTGGCGAAAGACGGAAATGCGGATTACCTTATTACACGTGATAAAGATTTGCTCACGCTGGTAACTTTCGGCAAAACTCGCATTGTAACGATGTACGATTTTGAAATGCTGTCGTGACGCTTTCTTTATACTCTGGAAATACCCAGAAAAAGTGTTAAAATGCACTGACCGGAATGTTGATAATACCATCACCCGACAAAACCATGAACCGGCAAGTACAAAATAAAGCGATTGTTAGTTTCCGCCGCAGGATACTGTCATTTCTTTTTCTAAACGGCTGCATCAGCGGTATGACGCTCTTTCTTTTTATGTGGGGCATTGCCGTTCTTGTGTTCCGTTGCAGCGGCTTTGAGAATTTACCGTTCTTCGCCTTCCTGCTTCTGTTTGCGTTTGCAGTCGTTCCCTGTCCGCTGCTTTTCACATTGCGGAAACTGCCGAGTGTTCTGCAAACGGCGGCGATACTCGATTGGAAAAATTCCGCCGGAGGACTCTTGATGGCATCCCTCGAAACCAATGCCGGTGCGTGGACGAAGGATTGGAAAGAAGGACTGCCGAACAGCAGCATTCCCGGCATCAGTTGGCAGCCGGGACAAACGCTGCTTTTCCTTTTAGCGGCAGTTGTTTTCGCGCTTGCTTCTGTGTTTGCACCGATGCCGGAACTTTCCGCAGCGGCAGCGAAACATCTCAACGTTGATAACGAAGTCAAACGGCTGACAACGCAACTTGACGTAATGGAGGAAGAGAACTTGCTCAATATCGAAGAAATCGAAACCCGCAAAAAAGAATTGGAAAAAATTCAGAAGGATGCCGAAGGCGAAGGTCCCGTTAAAACATTTGACGCTCTCGACCACGTTGCAGACCGGCTGAATCAAAAGGCGGCGGAAGCACTGGAAGAGGCACAGCGGACGGTGGAAACGCTCGCAAAGAACGAAACGCTTATCAATGAAGTACAGGAAATCAGCAGCGGATTGGACGAAAACGAAAAGAAATCATTAACCGAAGGACTCGCGCGCTCTTTGGAAAAAATGTTGTCGGAAAACAAATCGCTTGCCGAGAGTTTGAAAAAAACGCTTGACAAACAAAGCGGGGAAAATAACAAGAGCGGTGAACAGAAATCCTCCGAAAAGAACAAAGCACTTTCCGAATCGCTCAAGAAGAAGTTGCAGGAAAACGATTTGAAAGATTTGACGCAGGAAGAATTCAAACAACTTTGCGAAGCGATGAAACAATGCAGCGGGGACTCGCAGCGTATGTGTGAGAACCTGCAAAAGGCGGGGTTTCCAATCGACAAAGAAATGCTGGACAAACTGAAAGATAGTCAAAACATTGACCGGCAGGAAGCGGAACGGATGCTGTCCGACCTTTGGGCTGAATGCGATGCCTGCGACGGTGAGAAGGGTGAGAACGGCGAAAGATGCATGTCGCGGTTTAGTCCGCGTTTCAAACAAAAGCAGGATTGGACGACCGACCCGGATAGTCCGCCGGAAGATACCCGATATGAAAAGAACGAAGATACCGAAGGGGCGGAATTCAAAGCGTTGATTCTGCCGCCGGCTGACTTGGAAGCGTTCTTGAACAGTAAGAAAATCGGGGCTTCAATTTCCGCGCCGGAAGACAACAGCGGCAATCTATCGGAAGAACAAGGCGGGGCAATAAAATCCGTTTCCGAAACCGAAGGAAGTTCACGAAAACAAACGGTATATCCGCAGCATCGAGGAACAGTCAGCAGATTTTTTGAAAAATAACAGTGTTGTCATAACAATGCAAGACGAAAGAACTGAACTGCTGCGGACTCCAGTCACATTTCTCAAAGGCGTGGGACCTCAACGCGCCGAGTTGCTCAATCGTATTGGTCTCTGGCGTGCTTACGATTTGCTGTTCTATTTTCCGCGTGATTATTTGGATATGTCCGAAAAAAAAGATGTCATGCAACTCGAAGAAAATAAACTGCAAACCGTCTGCGGCGTTATCGATAGTTGGGAACGGAAGCAGACCCGGCGCGGTGATATGATAGCCCTAAATGTTGACTGCGGCAAAAGATTCGTCAAAGCGTTATGGTTCAAAATGCCGTTTATTATTCGTGAGTTTGCACAAGGACGCAGGGTTCTCATAACCGGCAAACCGAAATTCGACCACCCATTTTGGGTAGTGATGCACCCGCAGATTACTTATCTTTCCGACTCCGAAGATGAAGCCGAAGTCGAACCGTTTCTGCCCGTGTATCCGCTTACGGAAGGATTGCGGCAGCATCATATGCGCAAGATTGTCCGTGAAATGCTGCCGGTATATGCTCCGCTGCTGGACGAAGTATTTCCGGCGGACTATCTTGCGAAACATAAACTTCTGCCAGTTGCCGAAGCGGTCAAGGAAATCCATTTTCCTTCGGACAATGCGTCTATGCTTTGGGCGAAGCGGCGGTTTGTGTATCAGGAATTGTTTATTCTGCAACTCGGCTTGGCAGTCCGGCGGTATCAGCACCGGATTCAACTCAAGGCGGTGCCGCTTCCCGTCGATAAAAAAATTGACGCAAGAATCCGGCAGCGGTTTCCGTTTGACTTGACGAAATCGCAGGAAAAAGTTATCAAAGAAATAACGGCGGACTTGTCGCAGCCGATTCCTATGAACCGCTTATTGCAGGGCGATGTCGGCAGCGGTAAAACCGTTGTTGCGGTATATGCGATGCTGACAGCCGTCGCAAACGGACATCAAGCGGTTTTTATGTCTCCGACGGAAGTGCTTGCGCGTCAACATCTTCGGACCTTGACCCGCATGCTGGAAGGCAGTCAGGTTAAAATCGCCCCGCTCTTCGGCGGACAGCGTCCGGCGGAACGTTCTATGGTCTTGCAGGAAATTGCAGTTGGCAAAGCGCAAATCATAGTCGGAACGCAAGCGATTATTTACGGCGAGATTCCGTTCCAAAAACTCGGTTTAGTGATAATTGACGAACAGCACAAATTCGGAGTATTGCAGCGGGCGGTGTTGAAAACCGGTGAAAAGTTTGACCCGCATTATCTCGTGATGACGGCAACGCCGATTCCCCGCAGCATTACGATGACGCTTTTCGGCGACCTCGATGTTTCGATAATGGACGGTATGCCGCCCGGTCGGCAAAAAGTTAAAACATACATCGTTGAACCGGATAAGAAGAACGACTGGTGGAATTATGTCGCCCGAAAAGTTCGGGAAGAACGTTGGCAGGGCTACGTTGTTGTACCGCTGATTGAGGACAACGATGACACACCGGAAGGCGAGTTGAGTAATTCGCTTCTTTCGGTGTTTAATCAACTTTCGCAAAACGAATTGAGCGGCTTGCGTCTTGGAATGATTCACGGTCGAATGAGTACCGAAGAAAAGGAAAAGATAATGTTCGATTTCCGAACCGGCGATATACAGATTCTCGTTGCGACAACGGTGATAGAAGTCGGCGTTGATGTACCAAATGCGAACCTGATGACGATAATCGGCGGTGAGCGGTTTGGGCTGTCGCAACTTCATCAACTTCGGGGGCGTATCGGACGCGGCAGCAATCCGGGTTATTGCGGAATATTCGCATCGGCGGAAACAAAGGATGCGGAACAGCGTTTGAAAGCATTTGCCGCAACAACGGACGGTTTCAAATTAGCGGAGAAGGACTTTGAAATTCGCGGAGCGGGCGACTTGTTCGGGACGCAACAGCATGGTATGCCACCGCTGCGGGTTGCCGATTTGAAACAAGACCGCGAAGTTCTTGAGGAAGCACGGCAGGACGCAGTGGAAATGATACACAATGACCCCGGATTAGCGGAACCGCAACATGCAAAACTCCGAAAGCAGATGTTAAACCGATATGGAACGGTATTGAACCTCGGCGATGTCGGCTAAAGAGGCGGGGGCTAAAGCCCCCGCTTTTTGATTCAATACTGCACCGGCACTGTCCATTCCGTTTTCTTACCGGCATCAACCGTAAGAGAATTTGTTTTCTTCTCGACGGTCACTTCCAGCGGAGTTGTGTCGATATTTGTATTTTGCTTATCGACATAATAATGCGTCAGCGGCTTCAGTTTTTCCATTTCTTTTCGGTAGGCAGCAATTTCAGCATCCGCAGCAAACGGTGATAACACCGGATATTCGTCCGTCTTGACTTTGTTGACCGTTACCTTGAATTTTCCCGCCGGTACTCCGTTCTTGCGGATTGTCGTACCGGCAAACGTGGTCATTACGGCTTTTCCGTTTGCATCAGTTCGTCCGACGATAATCCACCGCATTGTCGGGTCGTCAATACTGTAGAGCATAACATCGGCATCGGTAAGCGGCGTACCTTCCTGCGTAACGGTAATAGCCGCGGAGTATAAACTCGGAAAACCATTTGGTAATTTTTCGCAGCCGATGAGCGGCATCAGAAAAACGAAACAAACAAGGTATTTTATCTTTTGCATTGGTGTAAAACAATAATTGATTTGAAATTAAAACCTACAGCGACCTCGATTCCCCGCCGTTGCAACTTCCCATCGCTCCCCAAACGCCCCAGGTGCTTTCTCCCTGATGGCGGTAAGGCATAACAGCACCGGCAGGACCGGCATCGACCGTATCCGAAACAAAGCGTCCCGAACCGTCTGCTAGAGCAACATTTACACCGCCGCTGTGATAACTCTGCGCTGTCCATGCTCCCCAGGCGGTCGCGGCCGTACCATTTTGACAATTTTGCTGACAACTGGGACCATTGGGCGGCACCGCACAAACGAAGGACGACGAGGCAGGGGCACCGCTAATCCATAATCTGCCGCGGGAAAGATTGCAGGCAGCCCCGTATGCTTCGTTAACTAGGTTTCTATCAGTGGGTGAAACACCTAACGAAGTACAAGCACTCGCTTGTGAATTGGAAGAGGCAAACGCTGTTCCCGCAAGATTTGCGATATATCCTTTCACTTTTCTGCTTCCGAGTTCTGCAATACAGGTCTCTGAAAAAGCAATCGTGTTGCTTGTACCATCGAGAATAGCGGCGGTTGACTTCCAATGCTGCACGGTAAATAATCCCCGCGATGAAACCCAGGGCCAATGTGCTTCGCGGTAACCTTGGTTTGCTTCCTCATCGGGATTCGGACTGGTTACATTGCCGTACTGCACATCACCGCGGCAAAGAACATAATTCCGCGGCGCAAACAGCGGTGCATTAGCCCATAAATCCGACTGCGGTTTGCCGTTCGGCTCCGACGGACATATCAATGTACTAACACCTTTTTCCCCTAATGAACGCAATCCCAAATTATTGTTATTCATCGGTGTCCATGGGGAAATAACGCTATTGGCATAGCCCGCTGCCACAGTAGCACTTTTGTATCCTTGCGTCAATCCGTCATAAGCGGCTTCCTGTTCCATAAACGCTAATAGAGAGTAAAAAGCACTTTGCTCTCCCATGTACCCGATTCTGACATAGTCGTGTTTCCAGTTGCCGGCGGGAAACGAATCCTGACGGTCATGGTAGTTGTGCAGAGCAATCGCCAGTTGCCGCAGATGGTTGCTGCACTGCATTCTTCTAGCGGCTTCACGAGCGGCTTGAACAGCAGGCAAAAGAAGCGCAATCAATACGCCGATAATGGCGATGACTACGAGAAGTTCAACGAGGGTAAATGCGGAAGACCGAAGACGGCAGATAGCAGACAGCAGTTTTCGTATTACTGTCGTCTGCCGTCTGCAATCTGTCGTCTTTTTATTTCCCCCCCTCAAATCACCTGAATTAAAATTCACTTTTCTCATTTCAAATTCTCCTGATTGAAGTATGGTTAACAAATTGTCAACGTGACACGACAATGATGATAACACATTTTTAAACAACGTGCAATCGTTATTTCACATCAACCTTTGCCGATGCTTTCGCCCGCCTCATATTTCGCAGGAACTCATCGGTGACGACGGTGTTTTGCACCTCGGCGATTTCCGGCATGAAATCGTCAAACGCCGGATACTTGTCCCGCTCATTGAGATAACGCTCAACGGCTTCCTGCATCTTGCCGAACCAAACGAAACCATATTTCTCAATTCCGTCTAAACCGGCAAGAGAGTCACCACAATCATGTGCCTTCGAGTATTCCGCAAAGGCGGCGTACATAATGTAGCACTGCACCATATTCTTTGCATTCATCATGTCGGAACCGACAACTTTTCCGATTCTATCGGCAACATGAGGATAAAGGCGTTCCGATGTCTTTTTGAATAGAGGATAATGCTTTTCGAGCAGCGATTCGGCATAGTATAAATTGTACAAGAGCATACAGTTCCGAACCATGCCTTCCACATAGAAGGGTTCTCCGTAATCGTTGATGTAACGGGGCGAAAGACCGACAATTCCGTAATAGTCCTTCGTACCGTCTTTTCGCGGTAACATAGCACCATATCCGCCGTCTTCGCCGGTAATCAGCAGATATACCTTAAATCTTTCGCCGTGTTTCATTCCGTAAAACTCATCGAACCAGTGGAAGTCGAAAAATCTCACGAGGTCGAAAAACCGTTCTTCATAGCGGTCGTATAATTCCTTTTGCGATACGAAAAATTCACGGAAGCGGCTTTTGACGTAAAAGTCATCAAGTAATTTTGCGAATTCCAGCGCGGTCGCTTTGGGCCAAAACGTCATTCCAAACATTCGCCAGTTTTCTTCGAGAGCCGCAGCATTTTCTTCGGTCAGAATAACGTGTCCGTCTGTGATGTCGCAGGCAACAGCGAAACCTATTACCCTGTCGTTGCTGATGTTTAACATCTGTTCAGAGTTCATTTTTCTCGCAAGTTGAATGACTTCGTGGTCTTTGAATTTGCCGAAGTGCTTGTTGATGTC
>WRCR01000162.1 GCA_009783865.1 Planctomycetaceae bacterium
TCCCGATAATACCGTTGACGAAACCGTTCTTCAAAAAGAAGCGGACGAACACTTGAAGTCCATCGAGGTAAAATATCGGGAAGGACTACAAAAATCCGAAACAATTACGCAACTGCAAGGTTCCGTTGACGAAACACTCGCCCAAAAAGAGTCCTTGGAAGAACTGCTTGAGATGCAAAAACGGGAATATGCGGCGGCGTTTTCGCTGTTGAGCGATGCAAGAGAAGCCGTTGACCTGCTCGCCGAAAGCAAAGGAAAAGACGAAAAAGAAAAAACGGAATTGCTGCGGCAAATTCAGGAAACCGATGCGAAATTGCAGCAACTTGACAATACCCGAAATTGGATACAGGCAAATCGTCCGAAGGCAACGGTACTCGAAAACATTCCGACACCGATTGGAAAAACCGTTGAAGACAAAGAAGCACATTTTCGGTTGCGCGGCGGAAATATTGTCTATGTGCCGATACCGGAACTGCTCGAAAAAATGAGAAATGAATATCACGACAATAGAAAACGCTATGAGAAACAAGCGGTGAATACCGGCGTGGTTGGTCCCGTCAGCAATTTTTCGGCGGAGTTTGTCCTGCGTTCCTACGACAGAATGATTCGCGACTCTTACGGCAGCAGTATCGGCAGAATGACGGAAATCGAAAGTATTGAATTTATACCGATTCATGAACCGATTGGACAGTTGGTGAAGGAAGCGTTAGCGCAGCCGGACAGCGAATTCAATCTGCGATTGCGGGATTGGCGGCAGGACGTTTATACAATAACGTTTTGGGTTTATCCTGACTCGTTTGAAGAGTTCCGGCAGTTGAAGCAACTGCTCTACAGCAAGGGTTACAGAATAGCGGCGCGCCCGATGGAATTCGGTATGCCGATTTCAGGTTCGTCCAGCGGCAGCAAATCGACAGCGCAGTAAAAACGGCTTTGTCCTATTAGCGCAGCAACTGTATTTTTATCCTGCGCCTCCCGGTTTTCTACCCCCCTGTCAAAATCCCGTTTTTATGATAAAATGCCGCTGGTTTTATAGTAAGATGGTTTCTCAAACAAAAAGAAAGTGAACACTATGCGTTTAGAATTTGACTTAAGCAACTATGGAATTAACGTTCCTAGAGTTATTCGGAATGCCTCTCCCGCATTCCTTTATGAAGATGCCATCACTCGTGAACAAGCGGCGGTCACCGATACCGGCGCACTCATCAACTGTTCCGGCGAAAAAACAGGACGCAGCCCAAAAGATAAACGCGTTGTTAAAAACCCGGAAAGCGAAAAAGACATCTGGTGGGGCAACGTCAATATGCCGATGTCCCAAGAGGACTTCAACGAAAGCAAAGCCCGGGCAATTGATTATCTCAATACCAAAGACCAACTTTACGTTATCGATGCCTTTGCCGGCTGGGACCCCGCACACCGCTTGAAAATCCGCATTATCTGCTGTCGGGCATATCACGCCCTCTTCATGCATAACATGCTGATACGTCCGACTACCGAAGAACTGCTCGATTTCGGTGAACCCGACTTCGTCATTTTTAACGCCGGTCAGTTCCCCGCCAATCCGATGCAGGAGTCAATTTCCAGTAAAACCAACATTGCGCTGTGTTTTGAAAAGCGGGAATTCGTCATACTCGGTTCGCAATACGCCGGTGAAATGAAAAAGGGTGTGTTCACGATAATGAACTACCTGATGCCGAAACAAGGTATGGTGTCGATGCACTGTTCCGCAAACGAAGGAAATGACGGCGACGTTTCGCTCTTCTTCGGCTTGTCCGGCACCGGAAAAACAACGCTTTCGACCGAGCCGAACCGGAAACTCATCGGCGATGACGAACACTTCTGGACAACCGAAGGAATTATCAACATCGAAGGCGGCTGTTATGCAAAATGTATAAATCTTTCGCCCGAAAATGAACCGGAAATTTATCAGGCAATCCGTTTCGGAACTGTTCTCGAAAACGTAGTATATGACAACAAAACCCGCATAGTTGATTTCGATGACAGCACTTTGACGGAAAACACGCGGGCTTCGTATCCGATTGAATTCATTCCGAACATCAAGATGCCTTGTATCGGAACGCATCCGAAGAACATCATTTTCCTTTCCTGCGATGCTTTCGGGGTGCTTCCGCCGGTGAGCGAATTGACACCGGAACAAGCGATGTATCATTACATCAGCGGTTATACGGCAAAGGTAGCGGGAACGGAAGTCGGTGTCAAAGACCCGGAAGCGACTTTTTCGGCTTGTTTCGGCGCAGCGTTTCTCGTTTGGCATCCGAAAAAATATGCCGAGATTCTTGCCGAAAACATGAAAAAATACGGCTCAAAGGCGTGGCTGGTCAACACCGGCTGGAGCGGCGGAAAGTACGGGGTCGGAAAACGGCTTTCAATCAAGTACACCAGAGCGATTATTGACGGAATTCACAGCGGCGAACTTGCAGCGGGCAAAAAGGTAACCGACCCGATTTTCGGGTTGTCGATTCCGGCTGCCTGCGCAGGAGTGCCGGCGGAGATTTTGAATCCGCGCAATCTTTGGAAAGACAAAGACGATTACGACAAGACCGCTAAACACCTGTTCGGACTGTTTGAAAAGAATTTCGAAAAGTATAAATAGTATCCAACTATTAAAATATAAGGTGAAGCAATGGAACCTTTCGTTTCATTTACGGGCTTGGCTGCGCCCTTTGACCGCAGCGACATTGATACTGACCAGTTGATGCCGAAGCAATTCCTGAAACTGGTTCAGCGGACAGGATTCGGAAAATATCTGTTTTTCGACTGGCGGTATTTGGACGAAAGATACACGCCGAATCCCGATTTTGTGTTAAATAAACCGGAATATAAGGGAGCGGCGATATTACTTTCGCGGCAGAATTTCGGCTGCGGTTCTTCCCGTGAACATGCTCCATGGGGGCTTGCCGACTTTGGTTTAAAGGTGATTATTGCTTCCAGTTTTGCGGACATATTCTACAATAATGCTTTCAAGAACGGTCTTCTGCCGATTAAGTTACCGGAAGAACAAATTGAGGATTTGTTTCAACGGGAAGTGAAACGTAAACCATATCAGTTGACGGTTAATCTTGAGGAACAGTTAATTACGGACAGTACCGGTCTTTCGATTTCCTTCGAGTTGGACGCTTTCCGTAAAAATTGTCTTTTGAAAGGTTTGGACGACATCGGCATTACGCTTCAGCATGAAGGCAAAATCGTCGAATACGAAAAAACGCACGGAATTATTTAGAGCAATTTTAGATTTGACGTGGACAAATTCCCGTCACCCCCGCGAAAGCGGGGGGTCTAGAGAATGGACGCGGACCCTTTACGTCTAGATTCCCGCTTTCGCGGGAATGACGGTTTTGGAGTTTCCGAACAGGTCTATTATGATTTTCTAGTAAACGTTATTTGTAATAATCATACTAATCATTTAATCAATGTAATCAGCGGTTCAGATATGAAAGCGGGCTGTGTTTATTATTTGGCGGGTTCCGTTTAAATCTTTTTATCGCCGATTTTCAATTCGAGAATGCCCGGCGTGTCTTTGCCTTCCTTGTCGGGAATTGTCATCTCTACCGTGACCGAGAACGGCGCGCCAGCGTTGACATCGTACTTTTCGCCGTTTGTCTTCTTGAATAATTCGGCGTTGATGTGAAATCCTTGCGGATGCTTCTTTATGGACTTCGTGCTGTACTCATACCGCTGCGACACACTGCTTTTGTTGAACGTCACTTTAACGTCCTTCCATTCAATGTCCGTTGCGTTGTAAATGATGACCTTCGGCGGCGGACCATTCTGCCAGACGATTTTTCCGTTGACCTCCGTTTTCTTGAACCAACTCGTAATCAGTTCCGGATTGGTGTACCAAATGAGAGCGACACAGCCCACTGCCATCACGGCAATGCCGATGCCGAATTTGTTGAGACGATTGACTTCAAAATCTGCCATTGTAAAATAGTGTTGTGAATGTTTAGCGGCGGGTAACGGGAAAAGTAAAAAATCATTTCAGTTTTATTGTCCTTGCAATTTTGTAAAAGTCAAGAAAAATGCAGCACGAATCAGATAGTTTTGCAGACATCGGCAATGTTCAACTCGACACGGGACGGTGCGTCCGCTGCGGGTTTCCCGAAGTCATTTACGGTGAAGGAAAAGATAAAGAGACCGTTCTCAAGATTTTTCGAACAATGCTGGAACGGGGCATTTTCGGTTTAGCAACCCGAATTGACGAAGAAAAGGGATGCTTCCTCGAACAGGAATTAACGAAGAGCGGCACCGCTTTTCGTTATAACAAGGTTGCGCGGACCTTTCGGCTGCTTCCGCCGGAAAGTGACGAGAAGAAATATACCGGCAAAATAGCGGTGATTTCGGCTGGCACAAGTGATGCGGCTGTTGCCGAAGAAGTGTGCGAAACCGCTCTTTGGACAGGTGCGGAAGTAGTGTTCATTCAAGATGTCGGCGTTGCAGGACCGCATCGTTTGCAGGCGAAAATGCCGCTGCTGCAAGATGCGGATGTTGTCGTGGTCATTGCCGGTATGGAAGGTGCTTTGCCGAGTGTAGTGGGCGGCTTCGTTTCCTGTCCGGTGATAGCGGTCCCGACTAGTGTCGGCTACGGAGCAAGTTTCGGCGGTCTTGCCGCGCTGCTCGGAATGTTGAACAGTTGTGCTTCGAATGTTGCGGTGGTCAATATCGATGCCGGTTTCAAAGGCGGATATATTGCAGGATTGATGGCGAAAAACAGTGGACTAAAGAAGCACTAAAGAGGCGGGGGGGCTTTAGTCCCCGCAATTTTTCCAATTTTCCCCCTAACAACGGCGGTTTTCCAACGTAGTACCGTTATCGCCTCTTACCGCAAATAGGTGAGGATATAGGAGAACTGAACGCAATTCTTCGGATTGCGGCAGTTTTGCCGGAGAAAGTCAGTTTTTTTTCAAAAAAAAGAAAAATTTGTTGTTTTTCCTTGCAATTTCGGAAAGAGCGGGTAAAATAGACATCGTGGCTGTCTGCGGTCTATCGGTCTATTACTTTTTAAGGAAAGGATTACGTTATGCTAAAGACCTTAGGAATTGTAAAAGGTGCACTACTTACCGAGAAACAACAAAATCATCTGTCAAGACGGCTTGAGGGAAAGTCCGTTCTTGAGTGGGTAGTCCGTCAAATGACCGACTGTGAACTGCTGGATGGTGTTGTCGTTCTCGCCGACGAAGGTGCTGCCGGTGATTTAGTCAACGGGCTAGCCCCAATCGATGTGCCGGTGTACCGCTCCGGTGCGCAGGATACCATTGGTCTCCTCGAAAAAGTGTTAGGACAATTCGCGGCAGAGTCCTGCGTGTTTATCGGTTCTGATTGGCCCTTCATTGACCCGATTTTGATTGACCAACTAATCAGAACGGCAAATATTAACGGTAAGTGCGATTATGCCGCTTATCAATTTACCAACGAGATTTTCTCGGTTGGCCGTCCTTACGGGTTGTTTCCGGAATGGTATTGCTCCTCTACCGTCATGAAGATTTCCGAAAAGTTAGACGACGAAGTATATCGTTCACTGCCCGGTTCGTTTTTTCTTGACCATCAAAAGGAATATCAAGTTGAACTTTTGGCAGCCCCGCCGGGTTTAGACCAAGGCGATATTCGGTTCTCCTTTGAGGACGAGGAAGATTGGGATAACATCATGGAACTGCATGATGAACTTTCACTGGAAGTGCTGGATTGCCGCAAACTCGGCAGCGTACTTGGGAGACGTACAAACAAAAATCTCATACATTAAATCCGGCATATTCGATTATTTTCCAGTTTAGCCCCGCACTCTAAGTACGGGGGTTTCATCAATGAGTGATTCAGAACCTTGGTATAAAGACGGTCTTCGTTTTGAATGTCAGTGCTGCGGCAGATGCTGCACAGGTGAACCCGGCTATGTTTGGGTTTCTCAAGACGACATCAACGCTCTTGCGGCAGAAATGAAAATATCGCCGGTAGTTTTTGAACTGGCTTTCGTCCATTTCGTTTCTTCATTCAAGCGGAGTTTGAAAGAACGCAAAAACGGCGACTGCGTTTTGCTTGACGAAAAGAAACGCTGCTGCAAAGCGTACAACAGCCGACCGATGCAGTGCAGAACGTGGCCCTTCTGGAGCGACAACATTTATTCGCAGGAGTCGTGGAATTTGACCGCAGCACTATGTCCCGGCTGCAACAAAGGAAAAGTCCATACCAAGGAAGAAATCGAAGAGCAGCGGGACAAATGGAACCCATAAAGTGCGGCGGGGTTACCCCCGCCGGTTTTATCTTGTATATTCCGCCAATCTGTGCTATGCTCTAACTCATAATGAGTAATGATTTCAAATCGAATGAATCTGCGGCGGAAACCACCGACAGCGAAATTCGTGTTTCACGAACCGGGCAGCCGGTTTCCTGCGTTTTTACCGGCGGTACCGTACTCGGCGGCTATCTTCGTCTGGAAGAAAAACTCGGTCGCGGCGGTATGGGCGAAACATGGAAAGCAAGCGATTTAATGGCAAAACGCAGTGTAGTCGTCAAGGTTGTGCCGCCGGAAATCAGTAATACCGAAGACGCAATGGAACAGGTTCGGACGAATTTTCAGCGGGTTCATACCCTCCAGCATCAACATATTTGTCCGGTGTTCGGCTTGATTGACGACCCTGCCTACGGGGTATATGTGGTCATGAAATTCATCAACGGAAAAACGCTTGATGTGTATCGAAGGGACTACATTGCCGAACATGGGCGGTTTTCGCTTTCGGAAGCGATTCGGATTCTTTGGGATGTTGCCCGCGCTTTGGATTATTCGCACGAACGAAAAGTGATTCACCGTGATGTCAAACTGCAAAACATTATGATTAGCCCAGAGGACGGCGTTCAGTTGATTGACTTCGGTTTAGCCGGTGAAATTAGTTCAAGTATGCCGATGGAAAGTGAAACGCCGCTGGAGGTCTCCGGCACGCGCACTTATATGGCACCGGAACAATGGCTGGGACTCCCGCAGGATGCCCGAACAGACCAATATGCTTTGGCGGTGACGGCTTACAAGTTATTTTCGGGTCACAAGCCGTTTCGCAGAGATAATGAAGCCGCCTTGAAGGAATGTGTTTTGAATGAAGAGCCGCGACCGATTGCGGGTATCCCGGAATATATCAACGCTGCACTGCTGAAAGCGTTATCGAAGAAGCAGGAAGACCGGTTTGATAATTGCAGGGCGTTCATCAAAGCGATGGCGGAAAAGCCGAAAAAGCCGAAGGAAGTTCAGCAGACCGTTTTGAATAAAGTGAAATCGTTAGTCCGAAAAATTGATAGACGTTTGCTTATTGCCAGCGGTGCTGCTGCCGGTTTGCTGCTCGGATTACTCGTTTTTATGTTTTCGTCTTCGCCGCCAACCGGCGGGTTGACACCCGCCGCTATCAATGACAGTGATAAAGTTCCAGAAACAACAACGCAATCAATACAAGAAACAATGCTAGCGGCGGATGATAATCCGCCGGAAGAAGAAATGACTCATACCGCTGGCGGGTTATCACCCGCCGCTCGTAATGATGCTGCTAGTAATGATGATACACTCACCCCTGAAGAGCAAACGGAGATTGACGATTTCTGTGCGGAATACGGTGTAAAAGCGGCTGACGAAAACGGCGAAACCTTACTTCACGAGGCGGCAAAGTCAGGAAAGATTGCTGTCGCTAAATATCTCGTTTCCAAAGGGGCGGATATTCATGCGAAAAACAAGTACGGCAATACTACTCTCGATGACGCAAAGGCACAACAACATACAGCGGTTGCGGAATATCTTGAGAGCGTACTCGAACAGAGCCGTAATCGTGAGATTGCGGAAGAAGCGGGGGCTAAAGCCCCTGCCTCTTTAGCGTTGACGTTCACTCCCGAAGAGCAAGCGGAAATCGACCATTTCATCGCTCAGTATGGCGGCGATGCCAAAGCGGCGGATGCCGAAGGCGAAACCTTACTTCACAAGGCGGCAAAGTCGGGGAAGATTGCCGTCGTCAAATTTCTTGTTTCCCAAGGAGCGGACATCCATGCGAAAAACAACTGGGGCGACTTCCCGCTCCTTTATGCGGCAAGGAACGGACATCTTGAA
>WRCR01000163.1 GCA_009783865.1 Planctomycetaceae bacterium
AGCGGTCCATTGAACGGCAGTTGCGAAATTGCGACTGCGAGGGCGGAACCGTTCATTCCGAGTACATCGGGGTCGACCATTCTGTCGGTTGACATTACCCATGCCTGCACCATTACTTCGTTGAAGAACCCTTCCGGGAAGAGCGGTCGCATCGGTCGGTCAATAAGTCGGGAAGTGAGAACTTCTTTGAGAGACGGTCTGCCTTCCCGTTTTACGAAACCGCCGGGAAACTTGCCCGCGGCTGCCATCCGTTCACGATAGTCGCAAGTTAGCGGAAAGAAGTCCGTTCCGGGTCTGCTGGGACCCGTTGTTGCGGCGCAAAGCACGGTCGTATCGTCGTATCCGGCTAGTACTGCTCCTGCTGCTTGTTTTGCTAATTCACCTGTTTCAAACCATAAAATTCCTCTGCCGATTTTCTTTTCTACTCTATGTTTCATTCCAATACTGCCTGATTCTAAATTACTTTTGTTAAAATTTTTGTTATTCTTTCATTTTCTGTCTGTTTTTCCCGTTGAAATAATACCGGTAGAATTCTGAAACCGTGTACCACCAACGTTCTTCCCCCTCGCTATGTAAAAAAGGGTACGGGGATGGTTGAACTGCCTATGTTCTTCAGTCAACATTTATCCCTGCGGAACGTCTACAACAATCAACCGCCTTCGTCTAAAAAACGGCTTGTTTTGCAGTTATTTTCTAATGCCGAGTGATTGAATCACGTCAACATAGCGCTGCGGTTCGCGGCTTTTGAGATAATCGAGAAGATTTCGGCGGCGGCTGACCATTTTCATTAAGCCGCGCTGACTGGAATAATCCCGCTTGTGTTCTTTCAGATGTTCTGTCAGAAGGTTAATTTTTTTCGTTAGGATGGCGATTTGCACTTCGGACGAACCGGTATCGCCTTCGGAACGTTTGTATTTTTCAATCAATTCTCTCTTTTCGTCTTTGTTAAGTAGAGTCATAAAGTCCTTATCTCCTCCGATAACCGTTAATTTTTCAAAATATACCCAAATGCTTGGGTATTATTCTATCATAAAACAAAATACTGACAAGAGGTAGGATTAAAAATCCTACGCTAATGATTGGCAGCAGAAGATTATCTCAATACCTACGCCGGAGTACCGGAAAAATAAGAAAAGAGCCAATAAAGTCCGGCGGAGGTGACAGCGCAGACGGGGATAGTCAGAACCCAAGCGAGGACGATGTTTCCGACGAGTCCCCATTTAACGGCAGAGAACCGCACGGTGCTTCCTACGCCCATTATCGCTGTTGAAATAATATGCGTTGTACTAACAGGAAATCCTAGAAACGATGAAGTCAAAATCGTACTCGCCGCTGTTGTTTCCGCCGCAAACCCATGAATCGGCTTCAACTTAATCATTTTGTGTCCAAGTGTGCGGATGATTTTCCAGCCGCCCGCCGCCGTTCCCAAAGCCATTGTTACGGCACAGGTAAAAATTACCCAAACGGGAATAGCAAATTTGTACGCCTTCAGCATAATCGTGTATTCTGCGTCTGCTTTCAGGAGCGGGTTGGTCAGCGTGAGCGTCGAACCATCGGCATCAACCGTTACGCCCGATTCTTTCGGAAACACAAATGCTCCATTTTTGTAAGTGAACTCGACTTTTATTGATTTATCACTGCCGGTCTTTGCGGAGAGTACGTAGGCAGTATCCTTTTCAAAGTGTGTATGTGTGCCTTCAGCATCGACAAAATCGTTTAGGTTAACCGTTACAGCATCAGCAACCGGCACCGCCTTGATGCAAAAATCATCGGGTCCCGGATCGCCAAGGGTCATCATCCAAAAAGTCAGTAAACTTAATGTGATGATTCCCATCGTTTTTTGCGCATCATTTGAACCGTGGCTGAATGCCATTACGCCTGCGGAAAACAACTGCAAACGTTTAAAGTGCTTGTTGATTCTTTCCGGTGCTGCTTTGGCAAACATCCAGAGTAGAAACAACATCAATGAAAAACCGAGAAGAAATCCTATCAGCGGCGACGCAAACATTGGAACAATGACCTTCCAAATCAGTCCGCTGATGTGTACCACTCCGATGCCGCAGTGAACAACGGCGGCACCTAAAAGTCCGCCGATGAGCGCGTGGGAAGAACTCGAAGGAATGCCGAAAACCCAGGTGATAAGATTCCAAATAATCGCACCAAGCAGCGCACAAAGGATGACCTCCTGCGAAACTGCCATTTTGTCTACGATGCCGGAACCGATTGTTTTGGCAACGTGAGTGCCGAAAAACGCGCCGAAAAAATTGAGAACTGCCGCATAAAGTATTGCTGTCCGTGGCGATAATACCTTAGTGGAAACGACGGTGGCAATCGCATTCGCAGCATCATGAAATCCGTTGATGTACTCAAAGACAAGTGCGGCGGCAATAACGAGAATTAAAAGGATAATGGCGGTTGTCATTAATTATGTCATTAACTATGTTTTAACATAACGCTCAGGACTTCATCGGAAACAAGATAACAGATGTCGAGTGCGCTTTCTATGTCTTTGTGAATCTCTCTGTATTTCAAAACGTCCAGCGGCGGTATATTTCCCGAAAAAAGGTTTGCCATCGCCTGATTGACAATCGCATCGCCGTTGGATTCGATTTCTTTCATTCGGTCATTAAGTTTTGTCGCCTCTTCGGTTTGTGAGGTGTCTTGGATTAATTTAACAACTTTCATCAATGCTTCGGTTGCTTCTAATAAATTGCCTGCTTGCAGTTTCATTTCTGAAGTTGCTTCTCTGACATTACAGATGTGCAAATTAAAACACGCTTTGACAATTTTTCTCGTTATTTTGTTGAGCAGATTAGATATACTCTGAATATCTTCGCGGTCAATCGGCGTGATAAATGTATTATTTAGTTTCCGCAGAATTGATTTATGGATAAAGTTGCTTTCGTGTTTGAGCCGGCGTGCTTCTTCCAGAAATGCCGCATTGACCCCTTCCTCATTGTCTTCGTTGATTTTACAGAAGAGTTGTGCTATTTCTTTGCAGTTTGCGGCTGCGTCATCAAACAGGGTGAAGAATTCTTCGTTTGCCGGAGGAAGCAACTTCCGCAGAAAGCCGAACATAATATAATTCTCCTTTTTTATTTTTTCTGTTGCCGAAATCGGAAAACACTGACGGAAAAACATCGAGACATCATTTATTTTAACAACAAAAGCAGAAAAAACAAGTTCCCCGCTCCATCTTTTTTTCGGCGTATCTGTCAAATTTGAAAAAATATGCTCTAATACGTCGTCACATTTCGTTTTTTTACACAAAATTTAGTGCGCCGGTGCGTTTCGGCGTTTATATCCGTGCTTCCAACTGACATTTCCACGTTTTTCGGTCCTGCCAATCTAATACAACTTGTTCAATATCAGGCGGCAATGCAGCCGGACAAACCCGCGTTTGTTTATCTTGCAAATGGTATTGACGAAGAACTCATCTTAACAAATGCAGACCTAGACCGCTCTGCACGCCGCTTGGCAGCGTATCTGCAATCGAAAAAGACGTTCGGGCAGTGCGCTCTGCTGCTTTATCCGCCGGGACTGGATTTCATCAAAGCATACTTCGGCTGTCTTTATGCCGGGGTGATTGCGGTGCCGGTGTATCCGCCGCGAAAAAACCGCTCTATGATTCGGATTCAAGCAGTCGCCCAAAGTGCCGAAGCTGCAATTGCTCTCACTTCTGATGATGTCTACGAACGCACCGACAAATTACTGGACGAAACCCCTGACCTCAAAAATATCCCTTGGATTACAACGGCTGCTCTGGAAGACGGTCTCGAAAACAACTGGACAGAACCCGATGTCGATGCGGATACCATCGCTTTTCTTCAATACACATCCGGCTCAACCGGTTCGCCGAAAGGCGTGATTTTGACTCACGGCAACATGCTTCATAATTCCCGAATGATACACGCGGGGTTCGAACACACCCGCAGCGGCATCGGCGTTTTTTGGCTGCCGAGTTATCACGACATGGGACTCATCGGCGGAATCATTCAGCCGCTCTATTGCGGTCGTCCCAATATACTGATGTCGCCGCTGTCGTTTTTGCAGAAGCCATACCGCTGGCTTGCCGCCATTACAAAATACAAGGCAACGACTTCCGGCGGTCCCAATTTTGCTTACGACCTTTGTGTCCGGCACATTACTGACGAACAGATTGAAACCCTCGACTTGAGTACGTGGCAAGTTGCTTTCAACGGCGCAGAACCCGTGTTAGCGGAAACAATGGAAGCATTCGCCGCAAGGTTTGAACGATGCGGTTTTAACTATAATGCATTTTATCCTTGTTTCGGCTTGGCGGAAGGAACGCTCATCGTCACCGGCGGATATGTTAAAGAACCGCCCGTTGTAAAAACATTTGATGCCGAAACGCTTTCGGTCGGCAAAGCAGCAGACGCAACAGAGGAAACGGCAAAGACCGTCAAATACGTTTCCAGCGGACGCGACATTTTACCGGACGAACATTTCGCAATCGTTGACCCCGAAACAAATGTCGAATGTTCCGACCGAATTATCGGCGAAATCTGGGCAAGCGGGCCAAGCATGGCAAAAGGATATTGGAAAAATCCCGAAGCAACGGAAAGCACTTTTCACGCCCGCATTGCCGGAGATACGCAAAACCGGAACTACATGCGGACCGGCGACTTGGGCTTTGCGATTGACGGTGAACTTTTTGTTGCCGGCAGAATAAAGGACTTAATCATCATCCGCGGTGTCAATTTATATCCGCAGGACATTGAATTGACGGTGCAGAAATCGAATCTGTATTGCCGACCGCTCGGCGGTGCTGCCGTGATGGTGAAAGATAACACACCGAAACAAGCGGAACACTTGGTCATCGTTCAGGAAGTTGAGCGGCGGTTCAGGGGCGACACCGCTATTCTCTTCAACGACATCCGCCGGGCAGTTGCATTGGAACACGAAGTACCGGTAGAAGCAATCGTTCTTGTCAAATCGGGCAGTATTCCAAAAACATCAAGCGGGAAAATACAACATCACTTTTGCCGCAGCGGCTTTTTAGACGGTTCGCTGACGGAAATTGACCGATGGGTGTCGCCCGATGTTTCCTTCACTTTCACGCAAGGGGAAAGTACGGAAAACGAGTTGCACGAAGCAACCGGTTTAACCGATGCCGATGACCGCAAACGGCTTATTCGCGGTAAAATTGACACACCGGCAGAATCTGAACCGGTTTCTGTTCCGCCGACGGAGGACATGCCGGAAACACTGAAAATACCGATACAGCAAACCGATTCTGCGATGCCGGTTGTTTCCCGCAATGATATCGCAATGATTGTCTTGGAAGAAGTCCGTAAAGTTGCAAAAGAACGCGCCGCCGTTTTAACACTCGACAGCGATATAACCGAACTGGGCTTGGATTCATTGGAAAGAATGGAAATCCTCGCTTCAATAGAAGACCGCTTCGGCGGACAGTTTCCAGAATCCATACTGCCGGACTTGCTGACGGCAAATCAGGTTCTCGATGCCGTTCTCTTATATCTCGGCAGCGGTCCGAAAAAAACAACAATTCACGAAGGAACAGCGCGCACCAAGGTGCCGGAGGAAAATTATCACATCGCAAAGTTTCCCGAATATCAAAAATTAAAAGTTGGTTTGAACCTAATGCAGCAAACCGGATTAAACCGATTCTTCGATGAACACGAAGGAATCACCAACGAAATGGCGCAAATCGGCGGGAAAAATTATATCAACTTTTCCAATTACAATTACGTCAACACTTCCGGCGCGCCGGAAGTAACCGCTGCGGCAATCGAGGCCTGCAAAAAATACGGGACCAGTGTGTCGGCTTCGCGGCTTGTTTCCGGCAATAAACCGCTTCACCGTGAACTCGAAAACGCAATCACAAATTTTCTCGGCACTGAAGACACGATTGTAATGGTCGGCGGTCATTCCACGAATGAAGGCGTTATCGGACATCTGCTGAACGACCATGACATGATTCTCTACGATGCTCTTGCTCACAACAGTATCGTTGAAGGCGCATTGCTTTCCGGTGCAAGACGCAGACCGTTTCCGCATAACGATTGGCAGGCAGCCGATTGGATTTTATCGAAACACCGCGCTCAATACCGCCGGGTTATGATTGCAGTCGAAGGCGTATACAGCATGGACGGTGATTATCCCGAACTGCCGAAACTGGTAGAGGTTAAGAAAAGACATAAAACTCTTTTAATGGTAGACGAAGCCCATTCGCTGGGAGTGCTGGGAAAAACCGGTCGCGGCATCGGCGAACATTTCGGAGTGAACCGCTGCGATGTCGATATCTGGATGTGTACCTTGAGTAAGACCTTCGCAAGTTGCGGCGGATATATCAGCGGCTGCAAAGAACTGGTCGAGTATCTGAAATATACTGCGCCGAACTTTGTTTTCAGTGTCGGACTTCCGCCGTCCAATGCCGCCGCTGCGTTAGCGGCACTGCGTCTTTTGGAGCGTGAACCGCAGCGGGTTGCACATCTTCGGCAAAACTGTTCGCTGTTTCTGAAACTGGCAAAAGAAAAGCAATTAGACACGGGAATGAGCAAAGATTCCGCCGTTGTACCGGTAATTTTGGGCAATTCGATGTTAGCGTTGCAAATGTCGAAAGCGTTGTTTGACAAGGGAATCAACGTTCAGCCGATTTTGCATCCCGCTGTTGAGGAAAAGGCGGCGCGCCTGCGGTTTTTCATTACTTCGGCGCATGCTGAAGAGCAAATCCGTTATACCGTGAACTGCACCGCCGAAGCATTGGCGAAATTGATTAGAGATAGATAAGAAGGGCAAGCCGGAGAACATTACGTTTCAAATTTTTCGTAATTTTTGCCTTTTAGAAAGTTTCTTGCCTAGACAGAATCAGTTTTCCGGTTATTACGTTACGCAACAATGTTACGGCTTTGCCGATGTTTTCCATCGTTCGGTACTCTCGGTAGTATTGCTGCCAAACTTTTACGCACCCAATTTTTACCTTTATAATGAGGTTAGTAATGGAACAGATAAACGATATTTTAGGTAATTTGAAGGGGGGAAACGAATTAATAAGAGCGGCGGGTGATAACCCGCCGGTTTCCGTGAGTTATCACTCACGGCTCGTATTTTCAGTTTTACCGCACTCGTTTTTCGATGCGAGTGATTTCGCCGGCACCCTGATAGTTTGCGCAGGATTGCCAATCCGGTTCTTTGATGCAGTCGCCTAGAATTTCGGAATAGCACCCATACTGGAAAGGTATTGAACCGTCATCATATGTCCAATATGTCCCTTTCGATTTGCTAGATCGATTGGGGTTACGATGCCTTCCATTGTCGCATGAACATCGGCACCTGCATGGACGAGAACTTTGGCAACTGCAACATTCCCTTTGTTTGCTGCAACATGAAGCGGGTGCCCGCCTCTTTGGTCTTCTGCATCAACATTTGCCTGTTTGGAGATGAGAAATTGAGCAATTTCAGCACCATCCGCCATATTGTATCCTGCCAGGTGAAGCGGCGTAAAACCCTGGTCATTCTTGCCATTGACATTCGCACCCTTCTCCTCGACAAAATACCTCACATCCTCAATCGTTCCTCGCATTGCTGCAAAAAAAATGTTCTCAAACGTTGACATAGTTTTCTCTTCCTTTTTGTGATTTATGCAGAACCCTTTTGAAATGTTCTCCCCGGAAACGTACCGGAAGGCAAGCCGAAATCGGGCGGGTTCCAGTACCCGAAAACGTCTTTTGTGTTTATTTGTCTATGCTCTGTTTTTATCTCGCTACTATAATGGAAAGGTATTCAAACATCGCCGCATCCTTATTATCCATTGCAATACCAAGTGGAGTCGTACCGTTATCGGATTTCGCATGAACATTTGCCCCTGCGGAAACGAGTAATTTGGCAATATCAATGTTCCCGTTAAATGACGCTAAGTGGAGCGGGGTTGCGCCGGCATTGTCTCTTGCATTAACATCTGCCTTTGCGGAAATGAGAAATCTGACAAGTTCAATATTGTTCTCACTTACCGCTGCTCCGAGTGGAGTCAAGCCAGCGACGGCGATTTTTGCATTAATATCTGCCTCTCTGGAAACGAGAAATTCGGCAATGTCAG
>WRCR01000164.1 GCA_009783865.1 Planctomycetaceae bacterium
GCGCAGTGTACGAACAAGTTGAAACAACTTGCGCTGTCAACTCACAATTACCATGATATTCATGACTCGCTGCCCGCCGGGATGTGCGGTCCTTATGGAATAACAACAAACGAACCCGGCAGGTGGGGGATATTCGTTGCACTGTTGCCTTACGTTGAACAGCAGTCGTTGTACGACCAAATACTGGTAACCGACATGGCTGCCGGCGGTACCAATTGGTGGGGTGTCGGAACATCCTTCTCGCCGTCAACTCATATCGGTCTTACCAAAGTGCCTTTTCTGTTTTGTCCTTCCGACCCTGGTGCCGGAAGTCAGAATACAGATAGAGTGTGCGGAACGAATTACCGCTATAATCTCGGTGACAACCCCCTTCAACAGAATACCGCGGCAAACGGTACTGCTACCGCAGCGGCGAAAAGAGGACTTCGGGGACCTTTCGGCTATTTTTCTTTCAATAATATGTCCGGTGTAACTGACGGTACAAGCAATACACTGTGTTTTAGTGAACGCTGCCTTGTAAGAGGAGGTTATACCGGTGCTGCTTCGACATCAAGAAGTATAAAGGACTCCATGGCTTCCAAGACCTCCCATTCTGAAGTCGGTTTTGTTTCGGCAACACCGGTTTATCTTTCCAACAGAAATACCTGCCGAAACCTCGGTGTCGGCGGAGAATACAGTGCGTCTGTTGTTGGAGCAGAATTGGTTTCTTTCTGCGGTGCAAGTTGGCTGACAGGCGGGCATGCCAGCACGTCTTTCGTTACAGTATTGATGCCGAACTCTGCTTCGTGTTACGTTAACGGAAGCGGGTACAATTCACTGGTAACACCGTCAAGTCATCATAAGGGCGGCGTGAACTGCGCTTTGATGGATGGCGGTGTTCGGTTCATTTCCGACACGATTGACGATGGACCCCACACTAACCTGACTTTTGACGAGATAAGTGTGGCACCGGGCAACGCAGCCGGTAAATCGCCGTTTGGGGTCTGGGGAGCATACGGTTCGATGTCCGGCGGCGAAAGTGTAACACTGTAGTCGAAAAAATCAGAGCGGCACTGCGTAGGCAGTGCCGATGCATTTTATCCGTTTTTTCTCAAGTTCCCGTTTTATGTACGCCGATAAGAACGAAAGAAGGACTTACATTGTCTTATTAATTAGTTGGCTGCCTTTTAATTCCGCTGTTTCCTGCAAGGAGAGTTGAGAATGTTCCGTAAAACGTTATTTGCCGTTCTTTTCGTTTGCGCTTTGTATTGTGCGTCCTCTTCGGAACTTTATGCCCAGCAGGGCTATGGAAGACAATGGGCAGGAACCTACAACACGCAGGATTGGCAGCGTTATTACTACTATCCTTACGTCTATTATCCGCACAATTACTATGCGCCGGAATACTTCAGAAGCGGACAAGACCCTTATAACCGCTATCCTGCGGAAATGCAGGTACCGGCGTACAATAAGGACTGGATGAACTATTATCCGTCAAGCCGCAGATTCCATTCGGGGCATCACTATCGGCTTGACATTTTTTAGTACTTTTTGCTTCCCGCAGTTTTCAGAACAAGGACGTTCCAATGCTGTTAGAGCGAAATGTAATCGAAAACATAGTCCGTGAGATAGTTCAGCGGAAGTTTAATCCTGCCGCACTTTCTGTAGATTCGCTGAAGAAACCGGAATTGGTAGTCAGCATTTCGGCAAGACATATCCATCTGACGGACAAACATGTAAAGGTTCTCTTCGGAAAAGACCAACTGACGAAGATGAAGGACTTATATCAGGATGGCTTTTTTGCAGCAGAAGAGACGCTTATGGTAGTGGGCCCCCGCAAACGAATGCTGCCGACAGTTCGGATACTTGGTCCGACGCGTCCCGAAACGCAGGTTGAGTTAGCGTTCACCGATTCCATTTCGCTGGGCATTGACCCGCCGGTAAGGGAAAGCGGTAATCTAGCCGACACACCGGGCTGTGTTCTTGTCGGACCGAAAGGCGTGGTGCAGTTGACCCGCGGTGTTATCCGGGCAGAACGGCACGTACACATGGGACCTTCTGATGCGGCATATTACGGAGTGAAAGACCGCGACAGAATGAGATTGCGGGTCACCGCCAACGGCTGCACGACAACCTTTGAAAATATTCTCGTGCGGGTAGGACCGAAAATCAAACTTGAGGTACATCTCGACACGGACGAGGGTAACGCTGCCGATTTGGAACACTCCGAAAAAGTCGAATTGTTAGTGTCTTAACAATAATGAAAAGAACGTTCATTCTTTTTGCGCTTTTGTTTTTCTTCAGCGGAAATGTTTTCGCCGAAGCAACGTCAACTAAAAAATCAAGAGCAGTGCTGACCTTGACCGGCGAAGTTCCGCCCGGTCTGTATGTGCAAACCGGCGTTTGGGGCAATGCCCGCGAAGACAACGTAAAAGCGGTTCTTCAATCGGTGCTGGACGTTTATTCCGATGCGTATGGCGGCGATTATGTCCTTCGCCGTCAAAAGGTTACGACGGTCACGAAGACCGCCGGAATCCCAATGGCTTTGTCGAATTTGTCGGAAATACATCTCAACACAACAAACATGTTTTGGTGTCAGTATATCTATCAATTTGCACATGAACTTTATCATTACACTTGCGGCATACTCATAGCGCAGACACGGCATCAATGGTTCGAGGAAATGCTTGCCGAGATGCATTCGCTGTTCGTTCTTGATATGCTCGCAGAAAAATGGAAAACGAATGCACCGTATCCTAACTGGGTTGATTTTGCTCCAGAAATAAGAAGATATTATGAAAACGTAACAAAGAACAGCGACATCGGTTTGGACGAACGCAAACTTGCAGCACTTTTCAAGGAAAATCGAAAGATTCTGGAAAGCAAGGCAACAATACCATACGACAAAACAGCCGGAAAACCCGACGAAAATGCCGAAGGCATCCGGTTTGCCTATACTTTCGCACCGGTTTTATACAAGGAAGTATTCCGCAACAACCCCGATGCATGGGAAGCATTGAAAGTTCTTCACGCAATGGGAAAATGCGGGGAATTGACGTTTGAGGAATACTTGAGCCGATGGTACAAACAATGCGGCACCGCCGGTAAAAAATCTGTCGTCAAGAAAACCGCAAGTGTTATGGGCGTAGAATTAGAAATGCTACGCTAACCATTCACGCTATACCGCTTCGTCTTCGTCCGGCAGGTCATCTGTTTCGACAAACTCATCGAATTCGTCGGCATCGATTCCTTCTATGTCATCGCCTTCGGGGAATTCATCTTCGGCAACTTCTTCACTGCCGAAATCATTTTCGTCAATCTCGCTGAATTCGTTGAATTCTTCGTCGGAAATATCCTCGAAGTCCTCGTCGAATTCGTCATCGAAATTTTCGTCATCAAAATCGTCTTGCGATAAATCGTAATTCTTTTTCATACTGTTTTTTATTATAATTTACGGGTTGGTAAGAATAAGCAAGATTATTTTTTCAGAAAGATACATAAGCAGTATATCATAATTTATGAATTCATCAAATTCAGGCAGCCGCCGACCTCCGGGCGGCAGAGCAGTAATCCACAAAATTTTTCCGCACCCGAAGAGGGATGAATTTGGACTTCCCCCTTGAAAAAATACAGTTGCTACGCTAGTAGAGCGGACATCTCATTTTCGTGGAGAAGCCGCTGTCCTTCGAGAAGGATAATGACTTCTTCGCCGACTTTTCCCATTCCTTGGATGTATTTCGCGCTGTCCGCACCGGCAGTTCTCGGCGGAGGCGAAATCTGCTCGTCGCCGATGTTGCGGACTTCGTTGACGGTATCGACTACCAGCCCGACTTGTGAACCGCCGATGTTGACGACAATGATACAAGTTCTTTCGTCGTATTCCCGCGACATCATATTGAAACGCAGCCGGACATCGAGTACCGGTATTACTTGCCCTCGGAGATTCACAACTCCTTTGACAAAGACGGGCATATCCGGCACTTCGGTAATTTTCTGCATACCGACAATTTCAGTAACATAGCGGATTTCAATTCCGTAGTCCTCTTTTCCGAGGCGGAAAGTCAGATACATGTTTTTCAATGTATCTTCGTTTTCGAGCGTTACCTGCTCTATCGCCTCATTTAGTTTGTTCAATTCCGATGAGGATACCTTATTTTCGGCAGATGGTGAGGACATAACACTTATTGGGGTTGAAAATAGTGATAGGTAATGGTAAAATACACTGCGTCTCTGAGTATAATACCCTATTTTTTCAGAAAAGAAAAGAGAAAATTAAAAATAGATGAAAAAAAACAGGGAAAAATCGCCTTTCGGGGCAGCAATTTACACAGAAAACACTTTTTCCGAGCCGGATGAGGCGGAAATCCTCTCTTTGGACGCACTGCGGAAAGCATTCGCCGGTCTTGATACCGATGGTGATGAAACCGACTACACGGAAAAATACTGTACAGGAACAGAAAGCCCCCAACCAGAAAACACAGCCGAAGAACCGGAATACGATGAGGATTTCACCGCAGAAGAAACGGTGCAACTTTCCGGCAAAGACAATTCTGACGCAGAGGAATGTACCGTCAAGATTAGTCCGCAGTCCATCGTTGAGGCAATTCTCTTCGTGGGTAACGCAGACAACAAACCGTTTTCTGCTGAACAAATGGCAGAAAAAATGCGTAATGTCGAACCTGCCGAAGTTGACGATTATGTCGAACAGTTGAATGAAAAATATCAACGGCTTGCCTGTCCGTATCACATTATTTGGGAAAAAATCGGCGAGACAATCGGATACAGAATGGTGCTGCGGGAAGAGTTCGATTCAATTCGGGCGGGATTTTACGGTAAGACCCGCGAAGTGCGGTTGTCGCAAGCGGCGATTGACACGCTTGCGGCGGTTGCTTATCGGCAGCCGATTTCGGCGGACGAAGTGCAGAAATTGCGGAAGCAGCTGAGCGGCGCGCTGCTGTCGCAACTTGTGAATCGCGGACTGCTGGAAACGGAAACGAAGATAGTGAACGGAAAAAAGACGGTATTGTACCGCACCACCAAAAGGTTTTTAGAGTTGTTCCAGTTGGAGAACCTTGAGGACTTGCCGGTTTTGGATGACGTTGTTCAATAGTTTGCAGAGCCGGAGTACCGGCAAATAATTCCATGAAAAACGTTCTATTGAATATCGAAACTACGAACCATTTCGGCAGGGATATAATTCAGGGAATTATGACTTATGCGTTTCGACATTCTTGGAATCTCACTTTTGAACATTACAGTTTGTTCGACGTTTCACTGCATCGATTGGCACACTGGAAAGGCGACGGCATCGTTTCCCGCAGCGGAAACATTGCAATTGCCAATCAAATAGCGAAAACCGGTTTGCCTTTTGTCGAACTCGTCGGACGCAGCGAACAGGAACAGCCCGACATACTTGTCGATGAAACAGCCCAAGCCAAAATGGTCTTCGAATATTTTTACGGAAAAGGGTATCGCCGTTTTGCCTGTTTTTCTTACTCCGACACATGGTGGACACTTTATCGCAAGAAGTATTTTACTGCGTACTTAAAACAGCAGGGATTTCCATGTGAAATTCTGGGTGTTCGCCGAATGCGGAATCGCATCATGCCGATGTGGTATGAACATGACCGCCCCTTGATTGCCGATTGGTTAAAAAATTTGCCCAAGCCGATTGCGCTGTTTGCCGTAACTGACAGTCATGCTAAAGCAGTGCTGCAAATTTGTCAGGCAGAAGGTATTGCTGTGCCGGAAGAGATTGCCGTTGTCGGTGCCGAAAACGACGAATGGTTTTGCCGTCTGTGCCAGCCGCCGCTGTCTAGTGTCGAGGAAGACGGCTGCCGCGTCGGGCATCTTGCCGCCGCGCTGCTGCATGAGCGTATGAAACAACCGCGCCGCCGCAAGTCCGCAACGGTTTTTGTCCCGCCGCTGTTCATTGCAGAGCGGCAATCAACTGAAGGCACCGCCATAGAGGACAAGGACGCAGCGGATACCATCCGATTTATACGGGAAAGGGCTTGTGACGGTTTGACGGTTCAGGGAGTTGTTAAATTCAGCAATCTTTCGCATAGGACATTGGCACGTCTCATTCATAAGTGGACGGGACGAACTATTGAACAGGAAATCAAGCGGGTGCGCATCGAAACGGCAAAGCGTCTGCTCAAGGAGACGGATTATTCCGTGAAACTAATCGGAATGCATTGCGGTTTCAAAGAACAAGAGTATTTTTGTTATCTATTCCGCGGGACAACCGGTATGACTCCAAAAGAGTTCCGCAGCCAAAAATAATTCTTGAGCGGAGGTATAAACATTGACATTGATTTGTCAAAATTCTTACATACTTTGGCTAAATTTTACAATTGACATTTAGACAATCATGATGCATACTGCACATGTTCAAATTGTTAAACTGATTCACACTTTTCAATTAGGAGTACCGCAATGGAAAATCAGAGGACTAAATTATTTGCGTTCACATTGGTTGAACTTCTTGTGGTCATCGCCATCATCGGTGTATTGATTGCGCTTCTTTTGCCTGCTGTTCAGGCAGCGCGTGAAGCAGCACGGCGCATGACATGTACAAACCATCAAAAGCAACTTGCTCTTGCCGTTCACAATTTCCATGACGTTAGAAACCACTTTCCCAATGCCATCAACAATTGGTGGGCGGTTTCTGACAAGACCAAAATTCAACGTTTTTCACCAAACAGCTGGGCAGTTTATTTGACACCATTTGTGGAACAACAATCTCTGTACGACATGATCACTAACCACATGGCAACGCAGGTGAGTCCGTCAGCACCGGTTGCCGTAACGGAAACAAAGATTGCCGTATATCATTGTCCGTCGGATCCGAGAGCGAAGGTTCGGGAGGAGCCCGGTTATCGATGGGGCTCAATCAGTTACCATGGCTGCCGCGGTGATATCAAGGCGTACGAATACTGGGGACAAACCGATAGAGGTGCGTTTGTCAGCGGTGTTAATGGCAGAACAGGAACAATCTCTGCCGCAAATACAGACCTCATTCCATTATCCAGTAAACTGCTCGGTTTTGAAGGTATTACGGACGGTACAAGCAATACCGTTCTGCTGTCTGAGGTTGCTATTTCCGATGGTACGGAAAGCGGCGGAGGGGCAGGACCGATTCGCGGGTCTTTAGCCCAATATACCGGTGTTGCCGGTTCCTATGATAGTCCAAGCCTCTGCTTCAATAAGCAAATCGGTTCCGGCATGGTTAGCCCAACCTACACGCATGCGACGTTTGGAATTGGCAACCGCTGGACATACGGTGCACTCCACCATACGGGATTTTATACCATCCTTGCTCCGAATCAACCGACCTGTACCCGGGATACCGGCGATTGGTCACTCGTTACAGTGAGCAGTTATCATCCTGGCGGCGTTAATGTTGCTTTGTGCGATGCGTCCGTCCGTTTCATGAGCGAAACGATTGATGCAGGAGACCCGGCGGTCAATCCGAATACGGCGACAGGAACGGTTACAGACGGATACCGTGAATACACTGGTTCTTCGATTCACGGCATTTGGGGTGCGCTCGGAACGGTCGCTGCCGGAGAAAATGTTACGTTGTAATAAATTTCTGAACCACTGAAATTTCAATAGCATTATGAAACACACATATTTACTGTTTATTGTTATTTTCCTTTTCGCCGGTTGCGCACAACGCGGACCTGTAGTACAATTTGTCGAAGGCACGGTAACATTTGACGGTGCCGCTGTTGCGGAAGCCGAGGTCTGCTTCACACCGAAGGGTGCCGAAGGAATTCCTGCTGTAGGTAAGACCGACGCAAATGGACTATATCGTTTGACTTCGGCGAAGGCAGGTTGTTTTAGGACGACCGCCGGTCGGAAGGACTATGAGAGGTTCGATGAGTTGCCATTGCTCATCGGTCAGGTCGGTAGGATAATTTTTTTCGGAAGGTATTGACATCGGAATAGTTTTGTGATAGGTTATTCCATAATGATAACTATTTTGCCTATTTCAGGCAAGAGCAATTATCTAAATTAAACAAATTACCACACACCCACTAAAAAGAATGCGTTTGCAAACGCTAAAAAGTAAATCCATGAATGAGGATAA
>WRCR01000165.1 GCA_009783865.1 Planctomycetaceae bacterium
GGTGAAACAGGGCAAAGCGGTGCAGCACGGTGATTTCGTTCAGCAGCCGTATAGCGCGGTTATTCGGAAGAAAGCCGGTCGGATACAGGTTTTGATGTCCCGCGAAGCAGCGGTCTATGGAACGCAAATCAAAATCGACAAAGCGGTTACGCTTTCGGAAGGCAGCGATATGGTCGAGATTGGTTATCGGTTGAGCAAACTGCCGAAAAATTATCGGTTTCATTTTGCGGTTGAGTTCAATTTTGCGGGTATGCCGGGCGGAGCGGAGAACCGTTATTTTCATGGCAACGGCGGTCCTTTCGGTCAGCGGTTCGGCAATTTGAGTACTAATCTGGATATTACCGGCGGAACGGAACTTGGACTTTATGATGACCATCTCGGTCTTGATGTTTCTTTGCGGACGAATCGTTTGACGGATTTTTATGCATATCCGATTGAGACGGTGAGTATTTCGGAAGGCGGTTTTGAGTTGGTGCATCAATCCGTTGTTGTGCAGCCGCACTGGCGGTTTGAAAGCGATGAGAGCGGCGTTTGGGAGACCGAGATGCGGTTGGAGATTGACACGACTGCGGCGGTAGAACGGGAAGAGAAAGCCCGGTCACTTTTGCGGGATGCCGCACGGATTTTGGTGGGGGAAATTGAATAGAACGTTGAGCATATCTCGTAGCGTAGTGTTAAATCTTTGTGAACGTCATGAAAGAACAGCCGAAAATCATATTGCTGCTTGAGACCTCGCGGCAGTTGGGACGCGAAATGCTGCGCGGTGCTGCAACTTGGTCTCAGATGCACGGTCCTGTAACACTGGCGGCGCATGCCGGACATGTCGAGCAATCGTTACCCGATTTTCGTGGGGAACAAAATTTCGGTGTCGTGTCCCGTCTTTCCGTTGACGGTCTTGTTCGCGCTTTCCGAAAATACCGGTTTCCGCTTCTCGCATTGGAACCCGCTTCGCAGGAATTGCTCGACATAAAAGAAGAACTCGGCTTAGCCGAGATTCGGAGCAATGCTGAAACAATCGCAACGATGGGGGTCGATTATCTTTGGAACGATGGTTTTCGGCATTTTGCCTTCTGCGGTTTTCCCGGAAAACTTTGGTCACAGCGGCGCAGCAAGGCGTTTACGGAACAAGTCCGGCAAAGAGGCGGTTCATGCGCCGTTTATCCTGAAGCGGAACAAACTCTGACGAGCAGTCGTGAACGGTTGAAGTTAAAAAAATGGCTTCATTCGCTGCCGAAGCCCATCGGCATGCTGGCTTGTGACGACGACAGGGCGCATCAGGTTTTGAATGTTTGCGAGGAGGAAAGCATCCGTATTCCGCAGGATATTTCGATTATCGGTGTCGGCAACGATGAGATTTTGTGCGACTTAGCATCGCCGCCGCTGTCGAGTATTGCCATTGATTTTGTTTCCACTGGTTATGAAGCCGTTGGTGTCTTGGTCGATATGATTTCGGGCAAGACGAAACGCCCGCCGGATATAACAATGAATCCTCGCTGGGTAACGCCGCGGCTTTCAACTGATTTCCTGGCGGTCAAGGACGCAATGGTTGTTCGATCTCTGCAATTCATACGTCAGAATTATTTGCGTGCCATCGGTGTCGATGATGTTGTCCGTTATATCGGGGTGTCGCGCCGGACGCTTGAAGTCCGTTTTTCCAAAGCGACTGAAAGAACCGTTGCGGAGGAAATTCAATATCACCGTCTTCAGCGGGCAAAGCGGCTTTTGACTCAAACGGACGAACCGGTCACGAACATTGCCGAGCCGTCGGGATTCTATAATTTTCGTTCTTTGCTTCATGCCTTTCATGTTGTTGAGGGCTGTACGCCGCTGGAGTATCGCGAAAGACATGGTTCAATTACAAAGCGTGAAACGTAGGATAATGAAAACGGCTTTCAGTGCGGCGGTGAATATCCTGCCCGTTGTTGATGAGGAATGCCAACCGTTTTTTTGTGTATGGGTATTCTTACTTCCAGTCAGAAGCGGTATAATACTCTTCTGCAACTAATATAATTTTTGAGCAAACTTTCAAAAATATTGAAGGTACTGGTGAATTTACTGACGCAATGGTTTCTGCATAATGCTGATATATGGGGGTGACGTTTTCCTGCAAAATTATTACTTAACCACAGTATTACTTATAGAGAAAATACGATGAGAACCGAACGAAAGACCATATTTATCGTCGACGATGATTTGACAAACTTGACCGTAGGAAATGAAATACTATCTCCATATTACAATGTTTTTACGTTATTTTCCGGACAGTTGTTATTAAAACTGCTCAAGAGACATATTCCCGATATGATTCTTTTGGATGTTAATATGCCTGAGATGAACGGTTATGAGGTTATTCAGCATATTAAAGAAAAGAATGAAACCAGAGACATCCCTATAATTTTTTTGACGGCACAAAATGACACCGAGAGCGAACTGGAGGGTTTATCGCTTGGTGCCGTCGATTACATCATCAAGCCGTTTTCTCCGCCGCTTTTACTCAAGCGGATTGAATTGCATTTGCTTGTTGAATCTCAAAAACAGGAACTTATCGAATTTAACAATAATTTATTAGAGAAGGTGTTCGACAAGACCAATACGGTTCTGGAACTGCAAGATGTCATTTTGAAAACGATGGTGGAATTGATAGACCGCCGCGACAACACTACCGGCGGACATATAGAAAGAACACAAATGTATATGAAAATAGTTTTGGACGAGATAGTCAAGCAGGGTTTGTATAAGAAAGAGTCGTCTACCTGGAATGTGAATCTTGTAGTGCGCTCGACTCAACTTCACGATGTCGGTAAAATTGCAATACAGGACAGCATTCTTCAAAAACCCGGCAAACTCACGGAGGAAGAATTTGCGAAGATAAAAGCACATACTACCTATGGAGAAGAAATCATTTCAGAAATCCAAAAGAACACAACGGAACAAAAATTTTTGGAATACGCCAGGATATTTGCTGGTACACACCATGAAAAATGGGACGGCAGCGGATATCCGAGAGGTTTGAAAGGTGAACAGATTCCGGTGTTGGGAAGGGCAATGGCAATCGTTGACGTTTACGACGCACTTGTTTCCGAAAGACCGTATAAAAAATGTCTCACGCACGAAGAAGCGGTTGCAGTTATTTCCGAAGACCGCTGCTCACATTTTGACCCGGTAATTGCCGATTTGTTTCTAAGAATTTCCGATGATTTCAAAAAACCGCTTTGATTTCGACGGGGGAGAGAAACGCTATGTATAGTGTAAAAAATGAGGAAAATATATGGAAGGTTCTAGGAAAAAACCAAATGAATTCAAACCAATAGTAGATGCAATTTGCACTTGCTTGCGCAACATGGCGAATGGGTCATTGGGGACTTCACTGGAAATCAAATCTCTGCCCGAACCATTCAGCGAAATCGGCAGGGAATTAATGCGTCTTAACAACGCTGTTTCCGAAACACATACTTTTGCCAAAGAACTGTCGGCAGGCAACCTGAATTATGAACTGCCGGCACGCACCAATAGAATTGCTTCTCCGTTGAAAGCATTGCATTCTATGCTTGCACATCTCACATGGCAAACCCAGCAAATTGCCAGCGGCGATTATAGTCAAAACGTCGATTTTATGGGTGAGTTTTCAGTTGCTTTCAACAATATGACCAAGCAATTGGAGCAGCAGCGGCGAATCATACTGGACGAAAGGGAAAAACTGCTTGTTCACATCAACGACACAGTACAGGCACGTATACAGATTGAGCGGGCGCACAACTTAATGCACACCGTTAATGAGGCAGCAGTGCTCCTGCTTGAAGCAAATCCAAGAGATTTTGTGAGCACTATCATACGCGGTATGGCAATGATAGGTGATTGTGCGGTACTGAACGGTGTGCATGTATGGCAAATCGTCCGAAAGAGTAATGGAGAAATTTATTGCCAAAGTGTGTGCCGTTGGAGACGCGATAAAAACGCCCCCGACATACCGTTGGAATTTCCATTTCAACATATCCCAAACTGGGCAAGCCGATTACCTATGGGAGAAGTCGTCAACGGACCAATAACCAGTTTCTCGGAAAAAGAATATTTGTTCATGAAAGATTTTGAAATTCTGTCCCTTTTAGTTATCCCCATATTCATCAACGGGGAATTCTGGGGAATGATAAGTTTTGACGATTGTTATATGGAACGTGAGTTTTCCAAGTCAGAAATCGATATTTTTCGTTCGTGGGGATTGCTCATCATTGGTACACTACAGCATCATTTGACCGCTGCCAATTTGCAGACGGTTTCCAGTAACTATAAAGGACTAATATGGAGTGTCAACCTGGAGGGAGTCATCACGAACTTTCAAGGGCAATATGCAAAGCAATTAATGCCGGCAAAGAAAACTGGACAACCTGCGTATCTCGAAATCTCTCAATTTGAAAATAGTCCCTTGGACATTGTTTCATACGTGCAAAAAACGTTCCTTGAAGGTCCGCAGCACTGGATAAGCGAAATCAACGACGTTGTTTTTAACTCGTACACGACACCGATGTATGACGATGACGGTAAAGTCGTCGGTGTGGTCGGCAGTACAGATGACGTTACGGAAACCATAAAACTTCAACGGGCGTTGGAAGATTCTAATAATGCCAAATCCAACTTTTTGGCAAATATGAGTCATGAAATACGAACGCCAATGAACGCAATCCTTGGAATGTCGGAACTCGTTCTGCGTGAGAACATTTTGCCTATCGCCAGGGAATACACAAACGTCATACAACAGGCAGGAAACAATCTCGTATCGATAATCAACGATATTTTGGATTTTTCAAAAATCGAAACCGGAAAATTGGAAATTATTCTTGAAGAGTATTTGTTATCGTCCCTGCTGAATGACATTATCCACATCATCAAGTCGAGGGTGTATGAAACGAGGTTAAGGTTCGTGATTAATGTGGATAATAACATTCCAAACTGTTTTCTGGGTGATGTGAAAAGAATCCGGCAGGTCGTACTGAATCTTTTAAGCAATGCCGTCAAATATACAGAAAAGGGCTTTATTTATTTTTCTGTCGAAGGAAGTCATGCAGACAACGACACATTTATTCTCCGTTTCAAGGTCGAAGACAGCGGCATGGGTATCAAACCGGAGGATGTTGAAGCACTGTTTGAAAAATTTACCCGATTTAATCTGACAAAAAACAGAAATATTGAGGGAACTGGGCTTGGGCTGGCAATCACGCAAAGTTTGGTCAAATCCATGGGCGGTGAGATTGATGTTCAGTCGACGTATGGAAAAGGCAGTGTCTTTACCGCCGCATTGCCTCAAAAGGTTTTGGGGACCCAAAAACTGGCGGTTGTGAATGAACCGGAAAAAAAGAAAGTGCTGATTTATGAACGACGCGAGATACTGAAAGAATCAATCAGTTGCACGATGGACGGTCTCGGTGTCTGCTACAAAATCGTGTCGGACATTCCTGAGTTTTATGAAAATTTAACAAGCAAAGAATATCCTTTCGCTTTTATTGCTTCCGCCCTCTATGAGGATGTCAAAAAGAAATATCCGGATTTCAGGACGGAAGCAAAAATCATTTTGGTTGCAGAATTAGGTGAAATGGTTGCCGACCAGAACATCAGTATTCTTACCTCTCCGATTTTTTCTATCCCTGTTGCCAATTTCCTAAACGGCACTTACCGCAACGCAGATAACTCAGTCAGTGGATATGGTGTGAGGTTTGCCGCTCCAACAGCAAAGGTTTTCAGTGTTGACGATGTTGAAACGAATTTAATCGTCCTCGAAGGACTGCTAAAACCGTATGAAATGCAGGTAGATTCGTGCAGCAGCAGTGTGAAAGCCATCGAAATGGTAAAAGACGTTCAGTATGACCTGATATTTATGGACCACATGATGCCCGAAATCGATGGTATTGAAGCCGTGAATCGAATCCGCTTACTGGGGAAAGATTATCCGCATCTCGAAAAAGTACCCATTGTCGCACTGACAGCCAATGCCGTTTTCGGTACAAAGGAAATGCTGCTCGACAGCGGTTTTGATGATTTTTTGGCAAAACCCATTAACATGGTCGACTTGAACGGTGTTCTTGACAGATGGATTCCGAAAGAAAAGCAAAACGCAGCAACGAAACATTTTGAAGTTGCAAAGCAGGATACCGAAGCCGGTTTTGAGATTGAGGGATTGAACATAAAGCAAGGGCTTATATTTTCCGGCGGAACAATCAAAAGTTATTTGAAAACGCTTGCCATGTTTCTTAAAGACGGACACGAGAAAATAAATGCAATCAGAACGTCCCTTGCCGCGAATAATTTACCATTGTTCGTTATCCATGTTCACGCATTGGTAAGCGCGTCCGCAAACGTCGGGGCAGAAAATCTGTCGGAAACAGCGAAATCTTTGGAAACTGCCGGTAAACAAGAGAACATGATATTTATTCAAGCGTACAGTGAAATCTTTTTAACGGATTTAGAAACGCTTCTTGATAATATCAAAACTGTTTTAACGAAGACGGAAGTTGAGGAGCAGCGAGGTTCCTATAACAAGGATTCCTTGAAAACCGAGTTGACTGCACTGAAAACTGCTCTGAACGATTTCGATTCCGTTACGATACGCAGAATCTCTGACGAACTGCGCGGAGCAATACAATCTGTTGAATTTGCTCCGGTGATAGAGAACATACTGCTTAACATATTGATTGGCGATTATGACAAAGCCGAAGTATTGCTTGATTCTTTACTGCAAGACGACGTGCTTGTATAAACTGTAAAAAGACCGCAAGGAATTTCCTACTCACGCTGAATTTTTGCATACACTTCTCTCACGGAAATTTTTTCCGCTGCTGCCAACCGCTTTGCATCTTCGAACTCCGGTGCGACTCTCACTGTGCCGTCCGGCAGCACTGCCTGCTTTGCGGCTAGTGTTCCCCACGGCGTTGCAACGCTGCATTGTTCCCGCTGCAAGACGGAACGTTCCAATCGGTTGCGGCGGATTCCCAGCGTTGTTGTTTCTGCAAAGAGAACATTTTCGATGTTTTCGATTTGCTCTTTACGGCATAGAACCGACAACACAACACCCGGACGCTGCTTCTTCATTTGAACAGACGTTGTCCAAACATCTAGCGGCGCAAGCGTCCAAAGTTTTTCGATGCAGTGTCCAATCAGTTCTCCGCTCAAGTCATCGATGTTCGTTTCGAGTTGCCAGACCGATTCATTCGATATCGTCTGTGCAGTCGGCGATGGTACCGCCGGAAACTTGTCTGAAACATGTTCATGCGGATGTTTATGAGCATGTTCCAACTGGTGATGGTGATGATGTGTATGCCCGGCAAGTTCGTCTTCCGCCGCTGTTTTCAGCGGTTCGTCTTCCGAATAACTTTCGCCGAGGAAGATACGCAGAATGTTTGCCTGTTCTGTCAAGTCGCGTCCGCCTGCACCGATGCCTGCCTTGTGAATCGTCATTGACGGCATTGTTCCGAAATGTTTCGCATAGTATTTCAGAATTGCTGCACCGGTCGGCGTTGTCAATTCAAACGGAATCTCCGAAGCCGCAATCGGAATGCCCTTCAGAAGTTCCGCTGTTGCAGGCGCAGGAACGGGACAAATACCGTGAGCAATTTCAACGGTGCCGCAGCCGGTCGGAACCGGCGAAGCATAAATTTTGTCTATTTTCAGGTAATCGAGTGCGAAAGCAACGCCGGTAATATCCGCGATTGAGTCCGCTGCTCCGACTTCGTGAAAATGAATCTTTTCGATGTCAACGCCGTGAACGAATGCTTCTGCTTTGCCAATTAAGCGGAAAATGTTTGAAGCGTTATCGGCGGCGTTGTCGGACAGTCCGCCGCTGTGATGTCCGCGTTCAATCATTTCGAGTATATCGGAAAGATGCCGATGAACGTGTTCATGCGGAGCAATAACTTTGGCGAGTGTTGCCCTAAATCCTTTTCGGCGCACGGTTTCCGTTTCTATTTCAATGCTCGGAAGTACACTTTTAACGGCATCGTTGAGCAGTTGCAGCGGCACATCGAGGTCTAACAAAGCACCGAGCGTCATATCGCCGCTGATACCGGAATGACA
>WRCR01000166.1 GCA_009783865.1 Planctomycetaceae bacterium
ACGAAGTCGGACCCGGTCGTGTCCTGCGCGGATTGCTAAAACGAATTGACCGTAAAGTTAAATGTTTTGGAGTTGATGAATTGTAAAACAATTAAGAGCGGCGGGTGATAACCCGCCGGAAAAGTCAAATACTATTTTTTAATACATTATGCAGGTTGACCTTAAAGACAAAGTTGCCGTTGTAACCGGCGGAACACGCGGTATCGGATTAGGTATCGCACAAGCATTGGCGGCAAACGGTGCGAAAGTTGCCGTCGTCGGTACCAATCCCGAAAAATTGAAACAGGCAGTTGAAAGTATCACCGCAACCGGTGCAGAGGCGGAAGGATACATCTGCAATGTTGCCTCGACCGAGGAAGTTGAAAAGACCGTCAATGCCGTTCTTGAAAAATTCAGCAAAATCGATATCCTAGTCAACAACGCCGGTATTACCCGCGATGTGCCGCTCGGCGCAATGAAAGACGAAGAATGGGACGATGTTATCGCCGTCAATCTTCGGGGACCTTTTCTTTTCACCCGCGCTTGTTCCAAACCGATGCGGCGGGCAAAAAAGGGACGCATTATCAACATCACTAGCATCAGCGGACTCATCGGCAACAAAGGACAAGCGAATTATTCCGCTTCAAAAGCCGGCTTAATCGGTTTTACCCGAACCGCTTCCAAAGAGTTAGCCGGTAAAAACATTACCGTCAATGCAGTCGCCCCCGGCTTCATTGAAACCGACATGACAAATGTTTTACCCGAAATTTATAAAACCGAATTGAAAAGCAGAACGCCGCTCGGACGCATCGGACAGGTTGCCGATGTTGCCGCCGCCGTGCTGTTTTTCGCCGGCGATGAAGCGAACTTCATCACCGGTCAGATTTTAACTGTTGACGGCGGACTTATCCGCTGACTTTTGTGCTGTTTTCACTATACAATTTTTTAACCCCTCAATTTTAACCCTACTTTATTTTAATCTTACTTTTTTTACTCAAAAGGAATTGCAATGGCATCTACTGAAGAAAAAGTTATCGGCATTATTGCTGACCAACTCGGTCGTGAACGTGATGAAATCACGTTGACCACTGACATCCAAAAAGACCTCGGTGCGGATTCGCTTGACATTGCCGAAATGTTAATCCAGTTTGAAGACGAATTCAACATTACCATTGAAGAGTCCGAAGCGCAAAACATCGTGACTGTCGCCGATGTTGTCAGCCACATTGCCGCCGCTGTAAACGGACAAGCCGGCGGTGCTGCCGACACTGAAAAAGAGGAGAAATAAATATAGAAATCTAGCCGGAATTCTCGTTTATGCAGAGGGTGGTCATTACAGGATACGGTGTTGTTACGCCTCTCGGTTGTAATACCGAAGAAGTTTGGCGCAAGGTTTGCGAAGGCAAATCCGGTATCGGTTCGCTTATATTTCCCAAGTTTGAAACAACCGCTTCGCGCATTGCCGGACTTTGCACCGATTTTTCACTGGACGGTTATATTCCGCCGCACGAAGTCCGGCGGATTGAACCTTTCGTTCAGTATGCGATGCGGGCGGCAATCGATGCGGTCATTATGTCCGGTCTTGATTTGCAGAATGAAGACCGCGACCGCTGCGCTGCCATTATCGGCAGCGGTGTCGGCGGCTTGGGCGAAATTGAAGCCCAGCATGACCGACTCGTGCTAAAAGGTCCGTCAAAGGTAATGCCGCTGACAATTCCCAAGATAATGCCCAATGCGGCAGCGGGAAATGTTTCCATACACTACGGCTTGACGGGACCTTCATACGCCGTCTCTTCCGCTTGTGCGTCTGCAACAAACGCTATAGCCGATGCGGTTGTGAACATAAGACACGGACTTGCCGATGTCGTTATTACCGGCGGAAGCGAAGCGGCGGCAACAACATTGGGAATGACCGGTTTCGCTGCTATGCACGCTCTCTCTACCCGAAATGATGAACCGGAAAGAGCAAGCAGACCCTTTGATAAAGACCGGGACGGCTTCGTTTTATCGGACGGCAGCGGCATACTCATTCTGGAATCGCTGGAACACGCAAGGAACCGCAATGCGAAAGTGTTCGGCGAAATTATCGGGGTCGGTTTCACTTCGGACGGAACACACATTACACAGCCCGACAAAGAAGGAACACAAGCCGCAAAGGCGATTTGCAAAGCATTATCTGACGCAAAAGTTAATGCGGAAGACATTGACTACATCAATGCTCACGGGACAAGTACTATATTGGGTGATGTTGCGGAAACCCGCGCAATTCATCGTGCTTTCGGAGAAGCGGCGAAAAAAGTTGCGGTTTCCAGCACGAAAAGTCAAGTCGGACATTTACTCGGCGGAAGCGGAGCGGTAGAAGCGATATTTTCGCTGCTTGCACTTCGGGACGGAGTTGTGCCGCCTACGATAAACCTTGAAACGCCTGACCCGGAATGCGACCTCGATTATACTCCGCTCACCGCAAGGGAAAAGAAAATGAAAATTGCTCTTTCCAACAGTTTCGGCTTCGGCGGTCATAACGGCTGTCTTGTTATTACAAAGTAATTAGCACATGTAATTTTTTTGACAGGATTTACAAGATTTTAAGGACATGGGGGGTAAAAATTTTGTGGGAATTTTTTACGGGTGAAAACTGTCCCGAAGGGATATAATGTATATAACCGCCGGTTTTAACCGGCGGATACTTGAAAATAAAAAAATCCTCAAAATCCTGTAAATCCTGTCTAGAGCGGAGGAACATCAAATGCGCGACATCGGTGAGGGAACAATTCGGCGAATCGATTGGCAGGAACTCATTCCGGCGGTTCTGCTGCTGCGGGTATTCAACGCTTCGCTTGGTTTTCGGATGCTGTTCGTTTCACTTTTAGGGCTAATGCTTGCACTCATGCTCTGTGCGTCCCTTCCGTATGAAATCGGACAAGTGGTTGATTCGCCGGTCTGGAAAGAAGAACTGCTGTCGAAGAGTTCACCATCGCTAAATCCGCAGCAATTCTTCACATGCTGTTTTTTGCGTCAGTCCGTCGGATTACCGTTGTCGCTTTGCTGGGATATGTTCGAACCGCTGTATAAATTACCGCAACGACGAGGAGACGCAGTTCTCTGGCTGCTTGGGATGCTGGTAATTTCGTTTTTCGTGAATGGAATTCTTGCCCGCACTGCCGCGTTGCGGCTGACGATTGACGAAAGAGAATCGCCGCGCCAGCTCGCCGTATTCTTTTGGAAACGCGGCTGGGGTTTCGCCAGTTCCGTGATTATTCTCGGTATCGGAATTGCAATTTGCCTGCTTATCGGAATGGTCGGAGGTCTTCCGATTATAAAACATATTCTTCCGATACATTTATTATGTTCATTTTTTGCGGCTGTCTTGTTTGTCGGTTTAGTTGCGGGTTTTCCGCTGCTTATTTCCGCCGTTGCCGTTGACGGTTCCGACGGTTTTGATGCCGTTAGCAGAATGTTTTCGTATTTATATCAGCGTCCGCTGCATTACATCGTCTATTGGCTTTATGCCGCAATTCTCGGAGTGTTCCTGTATCTTTTTGTTTCGCTGTTTGCGTTTTTAACATTTCATGCGGGACATTTATCCAGTATATTTCCGTCCGATTTTCTCGGCTCTTGGTTTTGGTTTCTTCCGTTGATGCCGGCAGCGGCAATGATTGCTTGGTTCTGGACGAGTTCCGTTGCGATTTACATTCTGTTGCGCCGCAGTGTTGACGCAACGCCGTTCAACGAAGTGTACCGGCTCGAACCGCCGAAACAGATTGTACTGCCGAAAATCGAAGATTGAATTTTGATAAAAAACGGGGGCGTATGCCCCCCGGCTCTTTTGGGAAATTTTGCTCTTGTCTTTTTTTCGGAGATTTCTTACACTTCGCAATACTGGATTTCTTTTTCGTACTGAAACAATTTATTCCAATGCAGCGTTTAACATCTTTCTTTGTTTTCGTGTTTCTTACCGGTACACTTTCGACCGGTGTGTTCCTCGCAGCCGATGAGCCGAAGTACGCCATCACTGCCGATGAGAAAGCCGCTCTCCTCGACAAAGCCGCAGCGGCGTTGAGTTGGTTTCAACAATACGAATTGACCGCCAGGGCGAAAATAGCGTCTTTCGACTATCGGAAACGGATTAGTCCGCTGGAATTGATGCAGGCAGCGGAACTAATGAAAAAAGCCGGCAAGAAAGATATGTCCCGAAACCTGCGCGAAATGTTTCCGTATCTGCGGGCAACTTCGTTTGAATGTTTCGAAATAGCAGAACGCCTCGGCGAAGAAACCTTAACGTCGTTTCAGGAAGAGAAGGAATTGTTGAGCGGCGGAAACACTTTGGATTCTACAGCCGTCATTAAGCAAGAGGCGGAAAAGTTTATCAAGAATGAACTCAATCCTGCCGAAAAAATGGCACTTATGCATGCACCGGAAACCGCCGGTGAAATTATGCGTGCAGTCGATGTTTTAGCAGCAGCCGGCAGACCCGCAGTGACGCGGTACGAACTCCGCCGGTTCATGAACGTTGAAGCAGCACCGGAAGAATACGCTAAAATCGTCAAACGAATCGGTTCGAAACGTCTGATGCAAATTGCAGGCGATAAACGTTTCGCACCGGTTGCATCGGTAGTTGTCGCGAAAATTCTTTCCGAAGCGAAGAAGCATTGGGAAGACAACGGATTGATTCAAGAAGCGGCAGAAGCGTTAGGCAATGATGCCGTCAAAGACAATATACATAACAGCAAAGGTGTTTTAACTGAAGAGACGAAAGAAGATTTCACCGTTCTTTGGCAGGGCGGACAGGTCTCCGTTCAGGAATTGATAACCCGGCTGGCAGAAACGAAAGACAAAAAAGCCCGGGATGCACTTCTTGCCGCATTACTTTCACTCGGCAGCGATGCCAAAGAAATACTCGCGGAATCACTCAACAGCAATTCGCCGACTCTTGTTGAAAACGCCGTCATCGGTTTGGCAGCGGTTATTCGGGCAGAGGAATCATTCCTGCTTTATTCCGCTGCATTTTCAATTTCCGAAGATATTTCCGATGAATTGAAACAAAAGACGAAAGATATTATTGAAAGCAAAAGCAGAAACAAGATTTCATTTGAAGACGCAGTGCGGACTTTGTATCGCCGCGCCGTTGATTATACGGAACACAACAGACCGCTCAAAAGTGATGAAAATAATATGGTGCATTTCTGGAACTGGGACGAAAAAGAACAGAAGGTTGTATTCGTTTCGATGTCCATACCGGATGCTTACCGTGAACTTGCATACCGCTATGCGAGACAAGCGGTATCGCTCATCCCGGACGACGACAGCAATGAATACACGGTCGTTGAACAGTTTTATCTGCTGACGAAATTTGAAAGAGATGCCTATCAGAACGGATTAGACGAACCGCTGCCGCCGGAAATATCTCCAACGAATATGAAGCCGGAAGAATTGGAAACCCTTCTCAAAAAATCGCTTGAAAAGAATTTTGCCGGTGCCGCACTGATTATTCTTGCCGCTTTGAAACAGCAGGCGGAAGACGGAAAGGTTTCGGCAAAGGATTTGCTGGTTCCGACAGCCGGAAAAGAACGGACGTTGATTCACGCCCTTGTTTCACCGTATCGGCGTGTCCGGTTTGCAGCGTTGGAAACGATAATGACGCTGAATCCCGATTTTCCGTATCCGGGTTCCAGTTATGTTTCGGATGCCTTGACATGGTTTGCACGCGGCGAAGGGAAAAAAGTTGTCATCTCCGCTGCGCCGAAGTATTCCGAGGCGGCAAAGACAGCGGGTTATTTTATCGCCTTGGGATACCAGCCCGAACTTGCCGTCACCGGCAAAGATGCAATGAAAGCGGCTGTCGATTCCCCCGATGTCGTATTGGTGATTGCGGATATGAAAACAACGCAGCCGACTGTTCCGAATCTGGTTCAGGAACTGCGAAAAGACCGCCGAACTATGGAAATTCCGGTTGCGGTCCTGAGCAGTGACGAAAAAGAATTGAACGATTCCCTGAAATATGAAACGTTCATAACGCTGCCGGAAATGCAGAAGATAGACAGGATGAGTCCCGATAACCCGTTTGCCGTTTCGCTGTCCGTGATGTATCCGGTCATCATAGACGACCAGCAGGCAGAAAAAACGGAAAAGGATTTGATGCACAAAACCGGTACGACGATTGTACCGCCGAAAATCCGCATCGAACAGGCGAAAAAATCGCTACACTGGCTTAAAATCATTGTTGAAAACGCCGCCGAAAAGAGTCCGGCGATTTATCGGATTGAAAATTACGACGAAATCCTGCGCCGGGCTTTGAACAGCGATGTTTTGCTTGAAGAAGCGTTAGAATTAGCGGCGGTAACGAAAAGTGCGGCAGCGCAAGACATAATCTACGGTATCATTTCGGAAGAGATGTTTTCGATGCCGGTTCGTGAAAAAGCCGCCGATGCTTTCAAGAAAAACATCGAAAAATTCGGTATTCTGCTTCGCGGCAAACAGGTGGAGCGGCTTTACGACCGATACAACGCCAGCGAATTTGAATCGAAAGAAACGCAAGTCCTGCTCGGTAAAGTTATTGACTGGGTAGAGGACGTTATATTAAAATAACGTTTGACGGTGCCTCAACCTGCGTAAAACGGGCAAAATGAACGGTTTTGACGTTTGTACGTCAAGAGTTAAGGCGAATTTAGCCGATAAGCGAAACGTGTTTGTCTATGTAAATGCTTTGTGCGGTTCCGCTATTATCGAGATTATGAGACGAATTGCCTTTTTATTTGCTTTTTTATCTGTTGCCGGTTTCGTGCTGTCGTCAGCGGCGGTTTATTCGCAAGAAGAAGGAACCGCTGCGCCGCGGCTTGCGCCCGGTTCACTCATTACGGTTCCGCCGGACCTTGACTACAGTTCCGCCTATAACCGCGCCGATTTAACCGAGGTGCTTGCCACACTTGATGAGGTTGACCCGGAACTCAAAGACGACGTGCGGTTCAACCCGGAAATGTGGGCGAAAGATGTCCGGTTCTTCCGCGATGTCTGGTGTCTGCAATTCAGTTTCAAACCGCTGCGGATTATCTACGTTGATATTCCGAACAAAGAAGGAACCTTCACGAAGAAAGCCGTCTGGTATCTTCTTTACAATGTGAAAAATCCGGGACCAGCGGAAATTGAAAAAGAATCCCAAAAGAAAAGAACTATAAACATCAACGGCAGCGGAACAGTGGAAGTGGAATCCTCAAAATTCACTATCAGCAAAACCGGTTCAATCGGTACCGCTTATGATAAGGAATTTCCGATGCCGGTTGCGCAGGATACTGTCGCAAAGTCCGAATATGAAGACAGTACTAACAAAGAAGTGAAACAAAACCGCGATGCTCCGCTGGTCTTGCGCGAACTGCGCGGCTTCTTTGAGCCGGTCGCCGGTGAAGACAAGCCGATACATTTCGTGCCGCAGTTCACTTTGGCAACGGATAAACTGACGACCGAAACCACTTCGGATATTAACGTCAAGACGGGAAAACTTGAATCCGCGGGAACCAAAGAGCAGATTCAATATGTTGACCAAGTCATTCCGGTTGCAATCGGTCCGATAATGCGAAAGGAAGGAATGTCGGAACCGCCCAAAACCGCCGTCAGCATCGCTGCGAAAGAGTTGGCAAGCGGCGATGAAATTTGGGGAATTGCTATGTGGACGGATATTGACCCGCGAATCAACAAGTTTTCGATTTATGTCAGCGGATTGACAAACGAATACCGCTGGACGGATGCCGGCAACGCAACGGGCAATCCCGGCGAAGGACGCACTATGACGCAGAAGTATTTGAAGACGAACTGGTGGCGGCGCGGAGACCGATATACTCTCGAAAGCAGTCAAATTCAGTTAGGACAACCGGGGACACTTGACTACGAATGGATTTTCAGGTAAAATACTGTTTCGTAAATTCGATTTAGCCGGTACTCCGGCTCCACTATTTAGCCGGTACTCCGGCTCCACAAATCATAAAGCAATGGCACATAAAAAAGGTCAAGGGTCCAGCCGAAACGGCAGGGACTCAAACGGTCAGAGACGCGGCGTAAAAGT
>WRCR01000167.1 GCA_009783865.1 Planctomycetaceae bacterium
GATTCTCCCGACGGTACCGGTGCTGTCCAGCCCGCTGTTGCCGAACCGGCATTTATTGTTTCGGATATGAAGCGCACGGAACCGTCAACCAAAGCGGCGTTCACACCGCCCGAATGATAACTCGACGGCGGTAAACTGGAATGATACGGAGCCGTATTACCAGCTTGTGTTCCCGGTCCATTTGGCGGAAAAATCGTAGCAATACAAACGCCTGCCGGACTTCCATACGCATAAAGCCAACCAGGCCATGCATCTCCGAAACCGATGCCAGCAGTAGCGGCATTGACCCATTTCTTTCCCTGTACATAAGTGTAAGCGGCAGAGCGGTCTTTGATAAAATTTTGCCCTCCAGTGGTTGTGTTAAAAAGGGCGGCGTACAGCGTACTGGTAGAGTCGCAACGGGGCACAGCGCGAAGGATATTAGGTTCTGAGTTCTTTCCCCGGTCAAACATGCAGCGTTCACTTATAGCCAGCGTATTGCTTGTCCCGTCAGCGACGGCACTTAAATTGTACCACGTATAAGGACCGAACGGACCGCGGCACCGCAATTTACTGTTGGTGAGGTTAGCGTTAACTGGATTAGCGTTTGGGTCGCCTGTGGTCAACCCGATAGAAGTATCGCCCTGATTAAAACGATAGTTGTTTCCGGCACTTTGGTTAACATTTTTTGTCTTGTATGCGTCGTCCGAAGGACAGTGATAAGTCATAACCGTTTGGGAGAATACTCTGTCCGCTCCCGGGCTTACATCGCCAATCCAGCCCGCTGTCGCTGTTGCCATGATGGTCTCATTCAAAAACCTATCGTATGACGACTGCAATTCTATAAACGGCAAAATCGTGATGAACCCTGACATTCTTTCTGGGTTCACCGTCGTCGGGCCGTAATAACCGCAGTTATACGACGGCAGTGCCTGATGAATATCGTGATAGTTGTGGCAGCCGAGAACCAACTGTTTTAGTTTGTTGGTACACTGCATTCTTCTTGCGGCTTCACGAGCGGCTTGAACAGCGGGCAAAAGCAAAGCAATCAATACACCGATGATTGCGATGACGACGAGAAGTTCAACGAGGGTAAAGGCGGTGTCCGGTCGCTTACGCTCCCGGCTATCGTATTTTCCAACATTTTTCTTACTCATTTCAGTATCTCCTATGTTACAGAGTGATTAAACGGACAAATACAAATTGTTATAACGTTATTGATTCGCCGCCGTCGCGGGAACCAAGCGCGCCCCAAATACCGAAGGGCGACTTGTCGGATGGTATCGGTGCAGTCCATCCGGCGGTTGCCGGACCGGCATCAATTGTTTCGGATATGAAACGCACGGAACCGTCAACCAAAGCGGTGTTCACACCGCCCGAATGATAACTAGACGGCGGTAAACTGCTATGATAAGGTGCAGTGTTGCCGGCTTGCGTTCCCGGACCATTGGGCGGAAAAATCGTAGCAATACAGACATTCCCCGGAAATCCATATACATAATTCCAACATGTCGCTGAGTCATTAAGGTTGATACCGGCTGCACTGAGGTTAACCCACTCTTTTCCTTGTACGTATGTGTAAGCGGCGGAGCGGTTCTTGATATAATGCTGTCCGCTCGTACCCTCGTTGAAAAGAGCGGAATACAGTGTGCTGCCGGTGTCACACCGGGGTGTCGCACGGAGAATGTTAATATCATTAGCGTTGTTTCCCCGCTCAAACATGCAGCGTTCACTCATAGCCAGAGTGTTGCTTGTTCCGTCGCGTATAACATTGAAATTGTACCAGGTAAAAGGACCGAACGGACCGCGGCAGCGTAACTTACTGTTGGTGGCGTTAGAGTTAGCGTTCGGGTCGCTGGTGCTGAATCCTATAACAGCATCGCCCTGATTGAAACGGTAATTGTTTCCGGCACTCTGGTTTGCATTTTTTGAGTTGTACGCCCCATCCGAAGGACAATGATAAGCCATGACCGTTTTGGAAAGTATTCTGTCACTTCCCGGACTAACATTACCGGGGTAATCTCCGCCGCCCGACATGATGGTCTCATTCAGATACCTATCGTAGGATGTCTGCAATTCGATAAACGGCAGAATCGTGATAAACCCGGACATCCTGAACGGCAGGTTCTGCGGCGGTCCGTATGGTCCGCAGTTATACGACGGCAGTGCATCGTAGTTGTCGTGATAGTTGTGACAGCCGAGAACCAACTGTTTTAGTTTGTTCGAACACTGCATTCTCCGCGCCGCTTCACGGGCGGCTTGCACAGCAGGCAAAAGAAGCGCAATCAATACACCGATGATTGCGATGACTACGAGAAGTTCAACGAGAGTAAACGCTCTCTTAGCGTCATTTACCGGCGGGTTATCACCCGCCGCTCTTAATTCGTTTCCCCCCCTCGAATTACCTACATTCTTATTTTTCATGCTCATTTTAATATCTCCTGATTGTAGAGCGATTAAACGGACTACCCGCGATGATACACACATGGTAATTGATTTTTCGCAAATTGCAAGAAAAAAAATCGTTTGTTTAACGATTTTTCGGAAAAAAATTCCAATTGTTCACGTGTTTGTGTCCAATACGGTGATTTGTGAAGGCAAAAAAGATAATAATTATCCTTGTTCGTTCAAATCGAGAATAACAGATGCGGTATCGGCTGTCAAGTATGTCATCGATTATTTGGCAGGATTATCCCCCGACCATGTCAAGAAAACACGACAAGCGGTCGGACCGGAACGGAAGACGAAGTTTTTCTACCGCACTGTTCTCAATCTGGCGAATTCGTTCCCGCGAAACGGAAAATAACTGACTCACCTCTTCAAGTGTGTAAGTCATGCCGCCAAACAAGCCGAAACGCAGTTTAAGAACTTCCCGCTCCTTTGCAGGAAGCATTTGAAGGACTTCTCCGATTTTTTCCTTCAACATTTCGTGATTTATTTCGCTGTCCGTTTGATGCTGCTGACGGTCTTCCAACGCATCGCCGTAAGTGCCGTTGTTCGCCGTTCCGAAAGTGGAATCAAGCGAAACCAGCGGACGCTCAATTCTCAAAAGAACACTCAACTCATCGGCAGGCAATCGGCAGAAACGCGCAACTTCTTCCAAAGTCGGTTCTTCACCGCTTTCATTTTTCAGTTTAGCGGAAGCCCGGCTGGCACGGTTCAACATGTCCTGCGTATGAATCGGCAAACGAATTGTTCGGGAATGTTCTGCAATCGCACGGGTTATCATCTGCCGAATCCACCAAGTTGCGTAAGTCGAAAACTTGTATCCCTGCCGATTTTCATACTTTTCAACCGCCCGCAGCAGTCCGGCATTTCCTTCCTGAATTAAATCAGCAAAATTCAAGCCGCGATTACGATATTTCTTGGCGATAGAAACGACAAGCCGCAGATTTGCTGCCGAAAAATCCCGCTTTTTGCTATCGTATGATTCCTTCAGAAGTTGATTGCGGTCAAGGAATTTTTTCAGAGCCATCGGTCTTTCCTGCACACGCAAGACAAGAAAACGCATTTTTTCGCGGTATTGTTCCAAAAACAGCCGCAAACACTTCTTGTGGTGATTGTTTGTTGTCTCGGAAAGACGCTGCTTAATTTTCCGGCACTTTAGCGTTAGTACTTCAACAATCCCACAAATTTTCTGGAGAAGTTCGAAACGGTGCTGCAGCAGCGGTATCCTGAATTTGATTTCCAGAATCAGCCGGGCAGCACGCAAACGGCGTTTTTTGATTTGCGAAAACACCGCCTTCTTGCTGCTCAACGAAATTTCCTTGTTGAAAAGCAGTTGAAAATCACTGCGGTTTTTCTGATATATCTTGTCAAGTGTAGTATAGTGTCTGCGCAAAAGGGCATTAAGATATTTTTTCTGCGCGATATCGGCAACCGGTACGTCCAGTGTTCTGTCAAGCCGTCTTTTTCCGTCTATCACGTTTTGCAGGGTTCTCAAAATGAAGGAAAGGAGAAAGTTGGAACCTAACAGATGCAGGCGGTACTTTTTCCCGCTTTTTTCCATTTTTCCGGCATTGATTTTTTCCTCGTCGGCAGTCAGCATCGGTACCCGTCCCATTTGCAGCAGGTAAAGTTGAATCGGGTCGGAAATAAAGGCATCATCATTTTTTACGTGTTTCCTGACAGCCGATATCCTGAACGAGCGGTTTATGGGAAGTAAACCGTCAATTCGTTTTCTCGGATTTTGCGGAACACAAGCGGAAATCATAGCAATATCGGAAAAACAGTAAAGTTAAACGGAAAAAGTGAATTCTAGGGTCTGAAACACTCCGTTTGCCCACTCAAATTTGTATAATAATGCAACACATCAGACAGGCAAAAGTAATCAAATATAAGATAACAATGCACATAGTGTGCCATTTTGCGTGTTTTTTGACGATTTTCGCAAATCCTTAATTTATAATGACTTACATACGAAGCCAAGAAGCCGATGTGTTATTTTGCACAGGTAATTGTATTGTTTTAATACAAATTCGATTTTGACCAACGTTTTTGCGTTAAAATTAAACAGGGGGATTTTTGTCTATAACAGATTTACTCCGAAAAAGGGGTAATACGTCTATAACCGCTGGCGCAAGCAACGAGCGCGGATTGGATTTAATGACACTGGTCAATCCGCGTGCACAAATCGTTGCAGTTCTTTTCCCGACCCGGCATCCCAAATCCGAACGGTTCCGCCCCAAGTGCCTGTAATAACTTTCTTTCCATCGGGTGAAAAAGCGACAGAGAGAACCGTGTTGGGCGGAGGTGCCACATGTGATGCAAACGAGACAAAACCTGTCAACAGAAGGAAAACCAACGCAGAGCAAAGGATATGTTTCACGGTTTCACTTCCGGCTTCCATAGTTGCTAAATTGTTTACGTTTTTCGCTTGAATTGAGGAATCTTCATCAATTCGCCGTCTTTCAGTGCCGAGCGGTGAGAAATCACACCGGGGACTGACATGTTCAACGCCATAACAATATCGACCAGCGGACGGCGATTCAACAAAATCGCTTCCACAAAATCATTGCCGAGATAACCGTGCGAACCGCCGTGACCGCCAGCCGCAACTCCCGGCGGCAGTTGCGGCTTCTTCAACTTTAACTTCGAGACGAGTGCATTCGCTTCTTTCGAACCGTTAAATGCATTGTTGAGATATGACCCGTTTTCGCCGAAGTTTCGACCGTCTTCCGCATAATAGCCCTGTATATCCCAAGCAACTGCCATTCGTGACGACCCGCCATTGCTCGTACGCATCAGGGCAATTTCCGACGTGAATTTATTTCCGTATTTATTTTCTTCAGGGCGCGGTGACAAACCGGAACGATAACCCATGCAGGAGACCTCCGTAAAACTTCCGTCCGTCACGGCACAATAGTAAGCGTTGGAGTGAGTCGGATAATACTGCGGCGGCAGTCCAACACGCCAGCCGTTGTAGGAACCGATGGTGCCGACACTGTGATGAACATACTCGCCTTCCGAATAGACGATTTCGCCGAAGCCGCCAGCCCGATAAATCTTCCGCATAGCAAAGCAGTTGTCGCGGTAAGCGGAGGTCTCGAACATCGTGTAGATGAGTCCGCTTTTGTTGACCGTTTCAAACAGTTCTTCGGCGACATCTAAGTTATCCCAAGTTGCTGGAACCGCCGTTGCGGCATGTTTTCCATGCCGCAGGATTTCGATACAGTGCCGCGCATGACTTGGCGCATCGGTCGCAACAAAAATTGCTTCGATGTTCTTGTCTTTAACCATCTCTTCAAGCGATGGATAGGTTTTTTCGCACTTCGCCACTTTAGAAAGTTCTGCACAGCGGTCAGGAAACAGGTCGCTGACGGCGACGACTTCGACATTCGGATGATTTTGCAATCCAAATGACGTCGAAAACTTGCAGTATCCGTAGCCGACGAGTCCCATTTTGATTTTTCGGTCGGAAACGGGTTTCCACGGCTGGTCAGGGTCGATGTCAGTTTGAGTTTCATCAAACCCTTTAACGGTTTTGAGTTCCTGCGCTGCCGCTTGAGTTCCGGCAGCGGTTGACAAGGTTAATCCGCCGATTGCAGCGGCACTTGCCTTTAAAAAATCCCGACGTAAAAAATCACGGCGTGTTTCTGGCATAAAAATTCTCCTCTATACTGGGTTCATTCAAAAAAAATTAGTTGTCTCATTAATACGGTCAAATCATCGCAGCCGAATCAACGCGGCATTGTCAAACCAAGCGGCATCATCGGCAGTCGTTTGATCGCGTATTCCGGCTTGGACTTGAAGCACGGCAACGCCTTCGGGAATCCGAACAATCCCTTCGGCTCGCATCCAACCGTCGGGAAGCGGACGGTTGTCAATCAGCGGCAGGTCTTTTTCAAACGAAAATATCCTATCTTCCGATTCACGAGTCCACTCTCCTTTGGCATTATTCCAACGGATTCCCATTTTGATTTGTCCAGTTCCCTGCTGTCTGGCATCTATTGCGACGTAATAGTATTCGCTGGGTTTGACGGGGTTGAAACTTTGCATGTAACAACCCCATTTGACACCGGTTGCCTTGGCACTGCCGCCGTTGGTTTCACCGTCCCAGGAAAATGTTCCGAGCGGCTTGTCCTGCCACGTACTCCAATTGGCTGGAAGCAATACCTCAACTTCCTTGTCGTCAATCTGCTTTTTGACAATCTTTGACTCTGCGAATTCGGGATTTTTAAGAAGATTGACAACCCGGTTCTCTTTTCGCAGTGTTTCGAGTTTCTGCTTGGCAGCATCCCGCGGATTTTTGGTAAAACGCAGTGCCTGAACCATTCCGGGCATTGCTTCTTCCCAATGCTGCGCTTTCTCGTTGGGAACATTCGGTTTCCACCAATGCCGATGTTCGCCGTAAATCCAAACGTATTCGTCAGTTGCTGCTACAGCAGCGGAAAGGTTTTCTTCCAGCCGGTCGAGTCGGGTGCCGCCTTCTCTCGGACCGCGATAGTAATGAACTCCTTCCGGATTTGTGTACATGTCGAGATAAAAACCGAAACCAACTCGTACTTGTCTGATATACTTTTCGCGGTTTTCCGGTGAGACAAGCCGAATGGCGGGACCGCCTATCGATTGAATCGCCAAAGCCAAGCGGTTGAATTCGTCAGTTCCATTTAAGACATATCCATCTTCGCAGCCGTCGACAACCGACATCTTCGGAGGAATGGCATCTAGCATTCCGTCGAAGAATGCCGGAAGCAGTCCGTAGTGACGCTGCTTCAATATGCTGTCCGGTTGAAAGTCGAGTCCCGCCGACATATTGACTTGTCCGATGAACAGCGTGAACAGAACCATGTCTGGATACTTCGAAGCAATCGCTTCCATCCATTGCCGACCGCGTTTGCGGACAATTTGTTTCATCTCGCTGAATGAGAGTCCCGAATCTGACGAATACATGAAAATCGCCTTGCCATACGGTTCAAAATCAATGGAGAGACCTTTCAAGCCCGCCTCTTTGGCGATTTGTGCGCAAATAGCCGTTTTGCTGCAAAAAATTTCCCAGCCCTTGTCATTGTTCCAGTCAATCTCTCCCGGCGTAAAATTAACTCGAATGAAATTGTCCGTGAACGTTGTCCAGCGGCACGCCTTTAGGTCTTCGATTGCTGTCGCAAACCAAGCGGAGTCCCACGGCTGTGCGGTCATCATCGTTTGAGAAGAGTACCGCTTGCCGTCGGGAGCAGTCACATCCAGTGCCAGCATAACACCGTCAAATGGCGATGACCGCTGCATCTCTCCGTGATGCTGCTTCAAATACGCCGTGTTCGGAATGTCCCAGCCGAGTTGAATTAACTTCTTGCTGCGGACAATATCCTGCGCCGATAATGCGGAAACGAAAACGGCAGCACACAAAAAAACAAACATCGGCAAAAAACGCAGCCGTGACATCGTGATTTCCTTTCCATTGAAAAAATGTTAATGGTTTATTTATTAAGTTCTTTCAACATGCCGATTACCGTAGTCCGAATCGTCTCTTCGGCATCGA
>WRCR01000168.1 GCA_009783865.1 Planctomycetaceae bacterium
AGCGTCTTGAACGATTTTAGGGGGACGGATAATAGGCATAAAGGAAATCCTTTTCCAATAGGAACAACTTTTGCGACGACCGCTTGACTACACCGAACCCCCATTATACAATGCCATCGTTAATTTTGCAAAAGTTTAGATTTATGAAAAGGATTCATTTTCTTATGGAAATTACGAAAGTATTTCGATGCGAATCAAGGACAGGATTATAATGTCAACACGTCTGACCTGCAATACAGTCCGACCGCAGGTTTTCAGAATCCCTGCCAACGGTTTTACCCGTTTTTCATACTATTCTTCCTTTATGCCCAATCGCGCATTATCCCCGCAAGAGCCGTTTCATATATTCCGCATTACTCTTTTGCGATTCTTTCCAATCGCTCTTTTCCTTCACGGATGCCTCCGCAACTGCCCAGCCGGTGTATCCGTATTTCTCAAGCAATGCCTTAATCTTGTTGAAATCAACTTTGCCTTGTCCCAGCAGCGCGCCGTATTCTTTGAAATGAATCTCCGACACCACTTTCGCCTTCAGCAGCGTTTCAAGGTCTTCGTAAATCGGGTAACCCATCGTGAGCATATTCTGCTCATCGTAATACACTTTGACAGCATCACTGCCGACCGCCTCCAACAGTTTCAAATGCTCTTCCGCGTTGAGATAACTTTCAACGGCAAGGATTTTCTTTTTCGCCGCTGCTTTCGGAGCAAGATATTTCAATTTTTCGATGACCGGTTTTTGCTGTTCCGGTTTTTTCTTCATGTCGCCTTCTCCGAAGAAAGCGACAAGCACTTGGTCGACGTTCATATCCGCCATCGCTTCGATGCAGTCCTCTACCCAATCGGTCGTTTCGGGCAGTGTCGCCAGCGGCTTGGAATTCAAAATACCCATTGCCAGCGAAGCAATTTCAACACCGCTTTCTTTCGCTTTTTCAAGGAACAGTTTGCGGTTCTCCTTTTTCGACAGTGAGAATTCCCCGTCCGGCTGATAGGATACCTGTACGCCTTCAAAGCCGAGTTCTTTGGCAACGGCGAAAGCAGCGGGATTGCCGGTTGCGCGCAAGTCCCAATCGCAGATGCCGACTTTGAATTTCTTTTCCGGCTCGGCAGCGGATAAAAAAGACGGAACGGCAAGAGCAGCGGCAGCAGAATACAAAAATGAACGACGGGAAACCATAATAATTCCTTTCGTGAAACGTGAACAGATACAAGATAACAGTTATCATGTTAATCGATGTTTCTTTGAATTGCAAGACAGCATACTACCGCAAAGGACGCTAGGAACGCAAAGATTCGCAAAAAATAAAAATCCCTTTTACCTCTTTCCGACATTCAAAACGCCGAAACTGCTGCCGTGAAGCATTTCGTCAATCGCACCTTCACAGTCAATCTTTTCCAAACGCTGACTTGCTGCATCACGCTCAAGCAGAAATTGAGCAGAACGCCGCAGCAGTTCTTTAACAAACGCTGCACTTGCCCCTTCCGTTCTTGCAACGATTTCTTTCGTCAATTCCGGCGTTAATTCAAGGTCTCCGGCGTAAAGTTTCGCAAGTTTCGCCCGCCCTTGTTCGTCCGGCAATGGAAACTCTATCGCTTGGTCAACTCTGCCCGGTCGATTACGCAACGCTTCTTCAAGCACTTCGGGACGGTTTGTGGTCAACAAAAACAGCAAATCGGCACTTTCCTTGAGACCGTCCATTTCGTTGAGCAACTTGTTCAACAGCGATTCTGTACAAACCGTCTGCTCTTCCCTTGCGCGGGCTATGATGTCAGCATCCTCGATAATGACGATAGCCGGTTCCAGAAGCCGAGCCAGTATAAAATACTCGCCCAGCAAACCGACTTGTTCCGCCGTAATGATAAGCGTAGTGTATTCCTCCTTGAGACGATTAATAAGATAATGCAGCGTGTGCGTTTTACCGGTGCCGGGCGGTCCATAAAACAGAAGTCCCTTTTTCGTTTGAAGTCCGAGTTTCTTGAGTTGATGCCGCCGCTGAACGAAACCGAACACATTCCGCTCCAAAAGTTCGATGGTTTTATCCGGCAAGACGAGTTGCTCGCGGGAAATCGGATGAATTTGATGAACTTTGATTTTACTGTGTGTACCGGAATAATCATACTCCGGGGCTTCAAGCGATAGAACTTTGTGCCGATAACTGGGACAACTTTTAACCGCTTGTTCAAGCCGTTTCATAATGTTTTCTGCTTCGGCTGTCGCCGTTGGGTTCTGCGGAACGGCAATATCGATACGCAGTCCTTTCGGGTCATGTGGCATACCAGACGGACCAAAAAGCAAGGCAATGGAATGTTCCTGTTCTTTCCAGAGCCACAAACCGTTGCAGACACATTGCAGCGGTTCTTCTTCGCCGATGTCAAATTCGGTAAAAGTGAAAGAAGCCAGCCGGACTTGTCTATGTTGAGATGGTACAAGACAATCGTTCATCGTGATAACGGCATGATAATCCTTTTCGAGACCATTAGCGCGGATAATGCTCTTTTCGCTAAACATGGCGTGCAGTTCACGATGAAGTTCGACAAGTACGCGTTCGGGAAATTCCCGCGAGATGACAATCATGTCACTTGCCGGAAGATTACCGAAATGCTCGGCAAGCACCGGCGCAGCCGACTGACTGATTTCCTGCGATTGTTGTTTGATACTATCGGCATGCCGTTGAGAATAATACTGTGCTATTTGAATAACTGCCTGACGGACCGGGTCAGAAAAGAACCCGTTGCGGACACACTGATGAAATAGATAGCCGAGGATAAAAACAAAAGATAAAAGAACGACGACTTCAAGCATCGGATGACGTTGGCGGGATTTGTGAAAGGTCAAAACATAGACGTATTTTAACCGGCGGGCGGTGAATATCAAGGCGGTGATTTTTTTGGCGGCGGCATTCAGGCAGGCAAACTGCCAAACCTCACCAAATTTTTACCGTCCGCTAAACTTTATGGTATAATAGCACTATGCGACACAAAAAAACAAATAACAAAAGCAGGAAAAACCGCAGCGTCGGCAGCGAACCCGCTCCGAAAGAACCCGTCGGATTGCGAATCATCGGCGGAACCTTGCGGGGAAGCAAATTGCAATACATCGGCGATAACCGCGTCCGCCCAATGAAAGACCGCACCCGCGAAGCACTGTTCAACCTCATCGGACCTGCCGTCAAGGGAAGTTACGCTGTCGACCTTTTCAGCGGAACCGGCGCGCTGGCTATCGAAGCAATCAGCCGCGGTGCAGCAGAAGCCGCCGTTATCGAAATTCATTTGCCGACCGCCGCGCTGCTCCGGCAAAATATCGCTTCGCTAAACCTGTTGGACAAATGTCCGATACATAAGACCGATGCGTTTTTCTGGGTGAAAAACATCGCACGACATCCTGCGGAAGGTCCCCCGAAAAACATTCCTTGGCTGGTATTCTGTTCGCCGCCGTACAATTTTTACACAGACCGGCAAAGCGAAATGCTGGAGATGCTCGACGCTATCTTTCGGGAAGCACCGGAGAATTCCATCTTTGCTCTGGAATATGACAAACATTTTGATACGGAGATATTGCCTTTTCCCCTGTCGTCCCTTAAAATACGGGAGTACTTTCCGGCAATACTTGCCGTTTTCAATAAATAGAATAAAATTACCACTCGAAATTATCACTTAAAGTTAAAAGTTAGAGGTTTTTAGCATGGAATTCATTGAACGAGGCGGCGTGCTGCGTGTTTTGTTTGATACCAGATTAGACAGTTTGGTCTGCAACATAATCGAACAGGATTTGGCGCAGCGAATTTCCGATGCAAAACTGTGCAACCCAAATGTCGTTGTAGAATTTGACCTCACCCAAGCAGAGTTCGTCTGTTCGACTTTTCTCCGCTTTTGCGTAATTTATGCAAAACAAATGGGAAAAGGAAATTTCCATATTGCGAATCTGTCGCCTAATGTACTGCACGTCTTCGAGATTTCCGGTCTTCTCGGTGTAATTGACTTGGTCACACCCGGAGGTCAGGTTGACATGAAAGCGTGATGTTCTATTCAAACACGACAACCGAGTTCACGGTTAATATATCGAATAGTTCGCCTGCGTCTTTTTCAGCAAAGCAAAGCGTTTTGCCGTCCTGCGAACCGGCGAGGAGAACAACACCGTTGTTGAGCGTCAGCGTCTTGCCCCGATAAGAATTGCTCTTTTCGACAACGTAAAACTCACCGCTGATGTTTTGAATATCTTTTCCGACCGAGACCGGAAATTGACCGGCGTATAAGCCGCCGAGAATCAAAACCGTCTGCCCTTTGGCAAGCATAATGCGGGCATCAAACTGTCCGTGAACAACCTTGAGCGGCGTTCCGGGCTTTAACGGTCTCGCACCGGTCAAGCCGTTGATTTTCATCAGTAATTCCGGCGATATTTGAAACGATGCCGCAACGGAGTCCGCTGTGTCGCCTTCCTTGGTAATGTACGCCGGTTCAAGAACGTGCTGCCGATGCGAGAAAATAACATCGACTCCAATTCGGCTCAATATCGGAACGAGATAATTCCGTTCCGATTCGCTCAATTCCTTGCGGTCATACAAGCGGCTTAATTGAATAAAAGCGTTGCGGAGTTTTTCGGGATTACCGGAGTCGGCATCTTTGCACTGAGAATCAATAAACTGGACAACACTATCCCGCAACTCGGCAGACGGTGCTGACCTACTGTTTGAAACATTCGCCGAGACCTGTTTAACCGGCTGCGTTTCGGCGGGCGTTTCCCGTATTTTCGTTTCCGGTGTTTTTGATACCCGCGCTTCCGATACAGATGTTGCCGGTGCGGCTCCCTGCGTTACCTCAAAAGGAATTGTTTCCATTTCGACAATTACCGGTTCAGAAACAATCAGCGTTCTTTGCGGTACTGATACTGGTTCCTGAGCGGCAATTTTCACGGGCTTTTCCATCTGCGGAGAGAAGGAAACCTTTGCCGCCTCATCCGGCGAAGACGGATACAGCAGTGCTAAAGCCGTTGCAGCGTCCATCGCTCCTATACTGTTTTCGATATTGATTACAGCCGGTACAGCGGGGCGGTCAACACTTTTAATAGCGGTCTGATAGCAGCCGTCATCTACCTTCGGAAGTTCCTTAAACGGCGGCGGTATAAAAACAACCTGCCGTTCAGTATTCTGTGCTATGGGAGCCGATAATGGTACAACCGATGCTTCCGCTGGTGTTTCCGGCAGCAAAGAAGCATCGGTCGTAGAAAAATAACGCACAGAATTTTCCGTCCCTGAAACAACAAAACCCTCCGGTTGTTGATATACCGGAGAGTATACAGGAGCGGCTATCGGTTCCGCCGGTTTTATTGCCGGTACTGTCACCGGTATTGCTTCAGTGGTGCATTCAAATGAAGGCGGCGGAACATATAAATTCGGCGGAGACGGCGAAACGAAAGTCGTTTTCAATGTAGGTCCGCTTGGAGCCGGGGCGGTTGGGACCGCAGTACTTGGAACTGTAATACTTGGAATGAAGGGCGGTGCTTCATCCGGTACCGCTTGTTGAGGCGGTTTTGGTACCGGAGTTTGCGGAATCGGATAATGCGTGACTGGCTGTGTTATCGGATACTGCGAACCATACATCGGTGCCGGCGTTGCTTCCAGGGCAGCCGGTGCTTTCAATGCAGGCGGCAAATTTTGCTGGGGTTGCGCAACAAACATTGGAGCGGTATCTTGAGCCGTTGGTACCGGTATTGCGGAAGTCGGAACGGCAATAAACGCCGGTGCTTCAGATGAGCCGTTGGGAGAAGAACCGATTGCTTTCGGCAGCACGTCTGTTCCGCTGGAACTTCCGCCGACGGGCGGTGCGCCGATTATACCGTGGTCCATCAGACTGGAAACCCCGCTCTTGGAAGGATTGCTGTTGCCCGTGAATTCGGTTACGCCGAAAATATTTTCGATATAACTGTGGTCTTCTTTGGGAATATGAACCCGCGGCGGTTTTTTCAAAATCGAAAACAAACCTACGACCGCAAGTGATAAAACCAATACGACCGCTAACTGTTTTGCGTATTTAATGAAGACCGACTCCTTCGGCATTTTACCTAATTCCGTTGTTCCACAATGAACCTTCTAACCGGTCGCCTTCGGATTTACTCGGCGATACCGATTCCACTCCTTACACATTATAACATAAAAATCGGTTTTAATCCAGAGCAAAAATGAGCGAAAAAGCGTCTTTAGTTTAGCGATGCACTTGCCGATAACAAATATAGCGGTTGTTCCGATTATAGGGAAAATTTGTCTCAAAACTGATGGTTATTTTGAAGGAACACGACATTTCTGATGCTTCTGATGCCAAAACGGTGGAACTCGAAGCCCGTATCGCCGTTTTGGAGGAACAACTTGCGCAGAAACAGCGGCTGGCAATTCTCGGTGAATTGACCAGCACGACAACGCACGAATTCAATAACGTGTTGACTACTATCACAAATTACGCAAAATTGGGATTGCGGCACAAAGACGAAGCGACCCGCACGCGGGCATTGGAACAGATTTTGACGGCGGCAAATCGGGCGGCAAAAATCACCAGCGTTATTCTTGCGACTGCCAAGAACCGGAAAAGCCAAATGGAACCCACCGACATCGTTGCATTGGCGGAAGATGTGATGTTTCTTCTTGATGGGGAAATGATTAAATACCGAATTCGGGTTGAAAAGTCATTTCAGAAAGGTGTGCCGGAAATAATCGCTGACGGTAATCAGATTCAACGGGTTCTTCTCAATCTTCTCGTCAATGCCCGTCAAGCGATGCCGGATGGCGGAAGATTGGTAGTGAAAATACTTCATGATGCGGAAAACGAGACGGCGGACCTTGTAATTCGGGATTACGGCTGCGGAATACCGGCGGATAAACTGCCGCACATTTTCGACAAGTATTACACAACGAAGAGCGGTCCTGACGACAGCGGCAAAGGAGGCTGCGGTATCGGGCTTGCCAGTTGCAAGGAAATCATTGAAACGCACAGAGGAGTAATTCGTGTGGAGAGTTCCGTAGGAAAAGGAACTTGTTTTACGGTGAAGTTGCCGACAGCGGTTCGAGCGAAAATTCTTGGGGAAGAATAATTTAGCCGGTACTCCGGCTTCGATAATCCTGTCGGAAATGGCTTTTTCGATTTGGTCGCAATTTCGGCAACCGTCGCAAGGCAAGTTCTCCAAGTCGTCCAGCGGCAACAGCGGAGTGTGCATTGAAATCCATTCACTGTAGCCCTATTGTTGACTGACGCAAAACACCAGTCGCTTCTAGTTGTTACTGCCACTCCTTCTGTTCAGGCGGTCTTAAATACCACCTGAAAACATTCTGTAAGATACGTCTTATGAGTTGGTAATAGGGTTTACTTTATGCAGCTGGTTGTGCCGGTACGTGTTGTTGACTGGCAATTTTTGCCTGTCGTTTCTAGTTGCGGCAGCATGCAATGACTTGGCACATCGTGAAAATAGAAGCGAAAAAAACGTCCCTTCAATATAATATAATCACTCCTGCTGCCCTCATTTTGTAAAAAATATTGGGATTTTCTCAAAATTTTTACTACCGAAAAGTGAGGCACCGGCATATCTTGCGCTGCTGGACGAAATCGGATACACTGGTAGTTGTTATTTTTGAAAACCTTTTACTGCAAATTGCTATGAACCGTTGTCCGTTTTTTGCTGTTGCTGTGTTTTCCGCTGTTTTTTTCACGGTGTTGCCGTCTTTCGGCGTAAATTACGCCGTTTTCGTTGGTGTTGACAATTACAGTAATTCCCAGAAGGGCGATTACCAACTCGAGAATCTTTCGTTTTGTTCAGCCGATATGCTTGGCTTGCGTGATGCCTTGGTGAAAGCCAAATTCGTCACTAACCTTTATAGGGTGTAGCCGCGATTTTAGGCAGCGATTTTGTTGATTTTGGCAAACCGGGCATTCTTACACAGCGTCCAGAAATCATCCCAACGTCCCGATTTCAATATC
>WRCR01000169.1 GCA_009783865.1 Planctomycetaceae bacterium
TAAAGGAAGTTTATCTTCGTATACCCTGAATCCTGTTCCATGATTTCTTGCACTTGTTCCTTTGTCATGCAGCCGTAAATCCACAAGGATACTTTCACTTTTAAACTGATCGGCTAATAACTCTGCGGATACACTTTGCATTAGTTGCGCTCGGTAATAATGAAAGTATTCTACAGTATCACGTATTTCTGTAAAAGCGGATACAAAAATCAACGCTGGAATTTTTTGCTGAAATCTTTTGACAAGAGTATCAAGTTGCCACGTTGCGACAATTTGTCCTCGAATAACGCCCCTTGGTGACGCAGCGTTAGCTGAACATCGTAAATCGCATCCTTAAAAGGATCAATGTCAGTAACGCCCAGCCAGTTATTCAGCATATCACAGGACATAACGCGCATCATTATACGCACAACATTAATCAAAGAATGTTCTACCGTAAATTCTGTACCGTCATGTAAAGTAATAATACAATACCTGTAAGCAACATTCCATGCCCTGCGAGGCAGCGGTGCGTTTATTATCGTACCGGTGTCATCTCTTATAGGATACTCACTTGCAGATTCTTTCGGCCAATAATGCAGATACTGCTTAATTCCTATAATATTACTCGGATCAAATCCGCATATTTTCCGGTTATCGTCATCTCCCGGTTCCCACAACTTGTATAAAAACATACGTTCTTTATCGTAAATAACGTCCTTCTCATTAAATACCGTTAAAAGTTCCATAAATGCTCCTGTTAAAAATAAGTAAACAGGAAAAATATATCAAAAAAAGGGCGGTTAGCGCAAAAACAGGGAAAATTAAGAGATTTGGACGCTATTTGCTGTTTTGGTAAGGTGTCAAGAAGTAGCCCCAGAGTTACAGAAACAACTCTGGGGCTTGGACTAGATGTTAACACGCAACACTTGTCGACAATGATTATACAATAATCCTTGTAAAGTTGACAAGTGTCAGTTTTATGAGGAGAACCGACATGCGTATTTTTGGAAACTAGCAAAAATCTCTCTTGACGGCTTTTCGGAAGATACTATACTGAAGACGCTTAACTGCGCCAAAGAATGATTTCGGAAAAATTTTTCCCGAAATCCCGTCCCGAAGCGAAAAAAAATGAGAAAAATACGAAATTTTTCCTATTTTTTTTACTACCGAAAAGTGAGGCACCGGCGACGCACCGACTGAAAATTAGAGAAAACCGATGAGTAGCAGTTAGTCATAAACCCCGTAAAAATAAGGGGTTATCGCAAGTAGAGAAATAAAGGGTAAAATAAACATATTACTATCAAAAGTATTTCGGGAGAAACGATGGAGTTCGACATGCCGAGACATAATCCGCATGCCTTGTGGGCAGTAATAATGAATCGGTGCAACCCGTCAACGTTACAGATTTTGAATTTCCCCAAAAAGGAAAATCAATAGAGTGATTTTTACGGGGGCTAAGCCCCCCGCCTCTTTGTTGTTTGTTCACTTGTTTTTTCCCGAAGTTTGTCTAGAATGGTATTGTTTTCGAAACAAATTCACAAACAAAACTACAATCACAAATTTTGAAGGGTTTCCAATGAATCTTTGTATAAGAATATGTACAGCAGTTCTTTTTCTGCTTGTCTGTGTTTCCGTTTTCTGTGTTTTTTCCGCCGATGCTTCAGCACAAGGTAAAAAGGCGAAAAACGTTATCGTCTTCATCGGAGACGGTATGGGCTTCAACAGCGATTTAGCCGGGACTTACTACCGCTATGGAGAAGCCGGAAAACAAAGTTATCACAAGTTTCCGGTTCATCTCGGCTGCATGACTTTCTGTCAGGCAGCAAAGGGTGCCGCTATTCCCGCTGATGTTAAAGGATACGACCCCGCCGTGTTCTGGGAATCCATCGCAGGCGGCAATGCAAAAACTGACTTTACCCGCACCACCGATTCCGCTGCCGCTGCCACTACTTTGTTCAGTGGACAAAAAACGCTGTCAGGCAGAATCGGAACATTACCGGATGACAGTTCTGTTAAACTAATTTCGGAATATGCCGCTGAACTCGGCAAGAAAACCGGCACAGTTACAACCGTGCAGGCATCGCATGCAACTCCGGCGGGTTTCATCGCTCATCAAAAAACCCGCGGCGATATGGACGAAATCTTTATTCAGATGAGTGCGAAGAATAGCATACTGTCGGTAGTATTCGGCGGCGGCAATCCGATTTTTCACGAAGGCAAACCGTTCACAATTAAGGAAGGCGAAAAAGAAGATGCTAGAAAAAAACGTTTTATGGCAGTCGGCGGTGAAAAAACGTGGAGCGAATTGGAAACCGGAAAATATAACGGCTTTACAGTAATTCAAAAGAAAGAGGACTTTGCCGCGCTCGCCGCCGGTAAGAAACCGCTGCCTAAAAAGGTTATCGGTATTCCCTACTCCAACGAAAGTGTTCCGCCCGTTGACGGCGATTTAAAGGATGTTCCCGAAACAGCAGAAATTTTGAAGACGAAGTATCCCCGCGTTGAGTTAAATCAACTGCCGACTCTTACAGAAATGACTCTTGCCGCTCTAAATGTTATTACCAGCGAAAATGATAAGGGCTTTGTTTTGATGGTTGAAGGCGGTGCGATTGACTGGGAGAATCACAAACAGGATATTATGAAAAGTTGCTGGGAACATACCGGTTTTTCAAAGACGATAGATGCCGTTCTCGATTATCTTAAGAAAAACAACATGATGAATGAAACACTCATCATCGTTACCGCCGACCACGAAACCGGACAACTATGGGGACCTAATTCCTTTACTGATAATAACAATAACGGCGTATTTGACGAAAAAGAAGATACGTTCAACCGCTTGAATCCGATTGTGAACAAAGGGCGCGGCAAATTTCCTGAAGTGCAGTATGCCAGTAAGGGGCACTCCAACGCACTGGTTCCTCTTTGGGCAACCGGACCTGGTTCGGAACTTTTCCTGAAACACATCAAAGGAAACGACAAGAAGGCGGCGGAATTCTGGAAGTTCTCCGGCGATTACGTTGACAACACCGATGTTTTCTACGTTATCAAGGAAGCACTCGGAATGAAATGATTTGACCAAGTATAATACCGAAGCGAAATTCAACTAAACCTTTAATTCAATGACTGATAATTTAACTGCCGATAAAACCGGCGAACTGCGCCGTAAGATAGAACATTTTCGTAACAACGTACAGCGTCTTGAAACTGAAATCGGACGTGTCTTTGTCGGACAGGAAGCCGTTGTCCGCAACACCGTTATTGCGATGCTTGCGGGCGGACATGTTCTTCTCGAAGGCGTGCCGGGACTCGGCAAGACGCTTCTTGTACGGACTCTTGCCGAGGCAGTTTCCGGTAAATTTTCGCGGATACAGTTCACGCCGGACTTGATGCCGGCAGACATCACCGGAACAAACATCATGTCGGAAGGGCAGGACGGAACGCGGTGCTTTGAATTTCAAAAGGGACCGGTTTTTGCGAACATCGTTCTTGCAGACGAAATTAACCGCTCTACTCCGAAGACGCAGGCGGCACTTCTGGAAGCGATGCAGGAACATTCAGTAACTGTCGGCGGGGTCTCACATTCTCTCGATGGTTTGTTTTTCGTTCTTGCAACGCAGAATCCGATTGATATGGAAGGGACTTATCCGTTGCCGGAGGCGCAACTCGACCGGTTTTTCTGCAAGGTCGTCGTACCTTTTCCGACGACAAACGAAATGCTCGGCATCTTGCAACGGACGACATCTGTTGAATCTCCGAAAGCGGATACGGTCTTTTCGATGGAAGAGGTTTTGGAAATGGGACGCGTTGCCCGTGAAGTTACGGTTGCCGACGAGATTATGCTTTATGCGGCGGAACTTTGTCTTCGTTCTCATCCTGAACATCCGAAGTGCAATGCTTTTGTGAAAAAATATGTCCGCTACGGTGCAAGTCCGCGCGGTGCGCAATCGCTGCTTTTGGGCGCGAAAATCAGTGCTTTGCTGAATGGCAGGTTTAATGTTTCGCGGGAGGACTTGCATGAACTTGCGCCGGTTGTATTTAGACACCGCATTATTTTAAGTTTTGAAGGACAGGCGGACGGTGTGATGACGGACGATGTCGTTAAGAAATTGATTGCGCAGTAAATTGATTGTGTAAAAGTTTGGCAGGAATTTTGTCACCCCAACGGGACGCAATATCCATAACCGGCAGAAAAGGGTTATTTCCTTTTCGCCAACTCCGAAGCAGTAATTATTTCCGCAGAACTCTTACTGCTTTTCTTGTTCTTCTTTTTCTGCTTTGCAGAATTCGGCAAGACCGGCTTGCCGTCGTCATCGTATTCTATATCGGCGTATTCATTATCGTACTCCACCACCGGCTCATACTCCGGCGGCTCAATCAGTTCGTCAATTTTTTCAACGAACTTTTCCAGCACGATATACGTTCCGTCTTCGCGGTCAATCGTTTCCTCAATATCTTCCGGCGAATCGAGTTTTATCAGCGACGGCTTTCCGGGCAACTCAAATAGAAAACTGCTCGAAATCGCAATATTCATCAACCCGCGAAACTCTCTGATGTTGACATGACTCAACCGCAACTCTCGTTCCGCCCGTGTTATGCCGACAAAAAACAATCGCCGTTCTTCCTCCGTCTGCGATACACTATCGGTAGAACGGCTGTGCGGCAAAATCCCTTCTTCGATTGCAATGATATACACCACCGGAAACTCCAACCCCTTTGCGGCATGAAGCGTCATCAGCGCAACTCTGTCGGTCTCTGTTGCCAAGCCATCAACATCACTTATCAACGCCGCCTGTTCCAGAAACTCTTCCAGACCGCTTGCCTGCCTGCTCAATAAATCGTCGTTGTCCGCCGTTGGAAGCCGGTTATCGAACTCCCGTGCTTCCGTCAGCAACTCTTCGATGTTCGCAAGACGTTCCATATCTTCTTCGCTATTGGATTGCAGAAGCATGTTCCGATAACCGCTTTCGTCCATCACCATTGAAATCAGCGATTCAACGGTATAATCCTGCGCCGCCGCTTCGGATATTTTTCCGACTATTGACGCAAATGTTTTGATTCCTTTCTTTGTCTTCGCTGCAATGCCATTGAATCTGTCGATGTTTTGAATCTGCTCGAAAATTGTCGTCCCGTCAGATGATGCTCGCACCGATAATTTTTTCAACGTGGTCTTGCCGATACCTCTCGTTGGTTCGTTGATAATTCGGGACAGCGAAACTGTATCCGCCGGATTTGCAACAACCCGCAGATACGCCAGTATATCCTTGACTTCTTTCCGATTAAAAAACTCCAAGCCGCGCACTAATTGAAACGGAACCTGCTCACGGCGCAAAGCATGTTCCAAGTTTCGCGACAGCGCATTCATTCGATAGAAAACCGCATAATCGCTCGGCTTGTATTTTCCGCTTCGGACTTCACGGGCAATTTCACGGGCTATGTTGTCCGCTTCTCCATATTGATTCTCGTACTGCACCAGACGCACCGGCTTGCCGGACGGATTATCGGTCGTTAATCGTTTATCTTTCCGCTGCGTATTGTTTTGAATGAGAACATCGGCAACGTCAAGAATCTGCGGCGTACTCCGATAATTCTGTTCGAGACGAATCACCGTTGCGTCGGGATAATCTTTTTCAAAATCGAGAATGTTGCGTATGTCCGCTCCCCGCCAGCCGTAAATCGATTGGTCGGGGTCGCCCGTCACCGCAAGATTCTGGTGGTCAATACACAACGCTTTTGCAATGAAATACTGAACGAGATTGGTATCCTGATATTCGTCAACAAGAACATATCTGTACCGATTGTCGAGACCGCTTCGCAGTTCAGGATTTTCTTTCAAGAGCACTGCCGTGTGAAGCAAAAGGTCATCGAAATCAACCGCATTAGCACGCAGCAATTCTTTTTGATAAAGCGGATATACTTCCTCGACCACTTTGCCGAGCAAACTATGGTACGAAGCAATATAGTCATCGGCGCGTATAAGTTGATTTTTCGCTTTGCTGACGGCATCAGCAATTTTCTGCGGCGTTATACCGGACGGCAGCGAAATGGAATCCGTTATACCTTTGATGAGATTGAGCGAATACTCACTGTCGTAAATCGTAAAGTTCGGAGCAAGTCCGACCATGTCGATATATCTTCGCAGCAGATACGCACAGAAACTATGAAAAGTACCGATGCGGACATAACAGTTTGGTGCCAGCGTTTGAAGCCGGGTTTTCATTTCTTCCGCCGCCTTGTTTGTGAATGTCAATGCAACTATGCGTGAAGGATAAACGCCTTGATGAATAAGTGCAGCGATGCGGTGCGTTACGACTCGTGTTTTCCCGCTGCCGGGACCGGCAAGAACTATTAGCGGACCGTCTTTGAAACAGACCGCCTGCCGCTGCGGCTCATTCAAGCCGGTCAACAATGATTCGGGAATTGTGTAATTCACTGATATAAACAGAAGGAGCGAAGGAATTCAAACTTGATTTGTATTTTATACGAAATAGAATAAAAATCAAGACGAACCATATCCGGCGACATAGTCGGCGGCTCCCTGGCGGAAAATACTGCGCATAATTTCTTACCTCGCTATATCAAAATCAAATGAATGTTCCGCTTCAACAAATACTCGAACCTTATTTCCCGAAACATTTACCTTCGCTAACGTAACCGTTTCGACACCAGCATCGGTTGCCGTGAGAACATGAACGAAAAGGTAGTCCTTCTTCGCTTCCGCCGGTGTGATTTCCATGCGGCATTCCGGTGCAGGTCCCGTATCCCGTTGCGGCGGATAATTAACACCGTCTATCTTATACAACTCGTCTCCGCAGTAGAGTTCTACGTTTGCTTTTTCCGGCAGAAGAGTTTGCAGAAAAAGCCGACCCTTGCCGTTACTCCAAGTCCAAAGTCCCTTGTCATCTTTAACGGGCTGCTTCATCGCTTGAAGATTCCAAATCGTCTTGAACGCCGGGTCCTTCACTCGAACCGTATCAACGATGATGAACGTTCCCGGTCGCAGATAAACAATTTGCCGAATGAACGTTTCCAGTTTCTTTGCAGAATATGCTTTCGTGCAATCCGCTTTGATGAAGACATGTTCGCCCTTGTCTTCAAACGTGAGAATATCACCGGTTTCCATAATATCTTTTTGCTCGTTCCATTGAGCGGCATCCGAAGCAGCACCGTTGTGATGCTGCCAATCATAACGCTGTCCGCCATCATTTGAGGTAACTTTTCCTCCCCGAATGGAAGCGCGCCCCTTGACTTCCAAGGTCTCAGCCGGGGCAATCACACGAATCGTATTATGGGCAATCGTCCGAAGATGATAATTGACATCATGCAGCGTGCCGAAGCCGTCATAATGTCCGCCGTCTCCGACCAGTTCGCCTTCCTTGTAAATCAGGAAGGTACCGACATCGAGATGCTGATGCGCTGTAAATCTGTCGCCGCACTTGAAGAAAAAGTACACCGCATCTTCATTCCATGAACTGCGGGCATACACATAACCGGCTCCCGGACTGTAATGCGACAGTTTGAATTCCGAAAGATTTCCTTTGGGAATCGTTGTGTCATGCCAAAGGAAATCCTTGTACGCATATTCTCCGACACTGACCCGCGGCGTGCTTTCGTTGTAAGCGAAAACCGCTTGATGAGCGGGGTCATTCCGATAACGGGTTGTCAAAATCCGGCGTGCATTTAGCGTCTTGTCCCGGTCACCGCCGAAGTTTCGTCCGCCGCCGTCGCCCATTGGAATCGGTCGGCGTGAACCGTAAATGCCGATGCCCGGATACATCTCGAACATTCCCGCAACGGCGCGATGTTCAAAGAATTTGGTTTTCGCCGGAAAGTGTTATGTCAGTTTTGGCGTTTGTATCAGGATGCTCCACCGTTCGATAAGTGGCGTTCGGTGTATTTTAGTCGAGTACGATTTCATTTCTCGTGACGTTAGTTTGA
>WRCR01000170.1 GCA_009783865.1 Planctomycetaceae bacterium
GTGTAGTTCTCCGATGAGTAGTAGGGACACAAGAGGGGCGAGCTTACGCCAAGTGCGGCGGGCATATGCCCGCCGGTGGAATTACCCAGGTCTGACGCATACAATTTCTGAAGCGGCATTGTCGATTGAGTTCAGAACCGCCATTATCGAACAAATCATAAAAAGTAATTTTTGATGCGTCAGACCTGCGGCGTAAGCCCGCCGCTCGCTACTGCCTCTGCCAATCGAGCAGATGCAACTCCGGTCTGCCGTTGAAATCGTTAATCGTGACCGTGAACGCAATATCCAGCGGCGTATCCAGCGGCTGCATTTCCTCAATCCAATGCTTGCGATTAAAAGCAACCCCGCGAATACGTGCTTTTCCTTGTACGAACTCCGCAGAAAAATGACTGCCGTCCATTCCTATCATCCTGACATTGTCCAGCGAAACGTTTCGCGCCGCAAACACCGGACGCGGATTGCCGCTGCCGAAGGGTGCCATATCCGAAATCTCATGCACCGCCTTCGCCGTAAAACAACTAATAGGAAACTCTCCGTCAATAAACAATTCGCCAACCCGCTCTTCTTCAGGAATTTCACGCCTCGCTATGTCGCAAAGCCGTTCCCGAAATTCGGCGATGTTCTTGTTTTCAATCGTCACGCCCGCAGCCGCGCTATGTCCGCCGAAACGCACAAACAAATCGCTGCACCGCTCCAATGCCTCGTAAAGATTAAAACCCGTAACACTGCGGGCTGAACCCACAGAAACCGACTCGTTCCCCATTGCGTCTCTGGAAAACACCACCACCGGCTTGTAAAACTGCTCGGCTATTCTGCCGGCAGCAATACCGATAATTCCGCGGTGCCAGCCGATTCCTTCAATAACAAATGCCGGCTCGTCTTCCACTTCTTTTACCTGCTGTGTTATTTGATGAACAAGTTCGTTTTGAAGTTTTTTTCGGCTGGTATTGAGTTTATCAAATTCCACTGCCAAATCTTTTATTCGCCGGTCATCATTACTGATAAGAATTTCAGCAGCAAGTTGTGCTAAACCAAGCCGTCCAACGGCATTAAGACGCGGCGCAATCTGATAAGCGACAAATTCTTCGTCCAACTTTTTCTTTTCCCGATTAAACTTTGCGGTTTCAAGCAGTGCTTCGATTCCTTTGGATACCGGTGCTTTTGAAAGAAGTGCCAAACCGGTGCGTACTAACGCTCTGTTTTCGTCTTGCAGCAAAACAAAGTCGGAAATTGTCGCAAGCATCGCAAAAACGAGGATTTCCCGTTTCAATTCCGGCGGCAGAATTTTTTCGGGTGAATGTTTCGCCGCTATTTCGGCAGTCCGCATCGCTACTTTCAGAGCGACACCTGCTCCGCAAAGGAGGTGAAACGGATACTGTTTTGCTTCCGCCAGTTGTTCTTCCGAAAGCGAAGCAGGCGAAACAATAGGACCGCCGACAGCCGGATAGCGGACTAACTGCGGATGTACTATTACTGCCGCATCGGGCAGAACCGCTTGCGGAATGTGGTGGTCGGTTATCAGCAGTTCAATGCCGTTCTGCTTTGCGTGTTCTGCTTCTTCAATGCTGGTGATACCGCAGTCAACCGTAATAATAACGTCAACGTTATCTGCTTTGAGTTTATCGATGGCATCGGCATTCAGTCCGTATCCTTCATCAATCCGCGAGGGAATGTAGTATTGTATATTTTTTGCGCCGAGTTGTTTCAGAGTCTTGTAAATAATAGCGGTTGCGGTAATTCCGTCAACATCGTAATCGCCGTAAACGGCGATTGTTTTGCCTTCGATAATGCGCTGGTATAAAAGTTCGGCAGCGGCGGTGCAGCCGGGCAACTGACTCGGACTGCGAAACGATGTTTTGAAATCAGGATGGAGAAAAGCGGGAACCTCTTCCGGCTTTACAATTCCGCGTGCTGCCATGAGCATTGCAACGGGTTCCGAAATCCGTGCGAATCGAGACACCGCACGGACTAAATCTTCGTCAACTTTTCGGAAAACCCAGCGTTTTGACAAGTATTACCAACTTATTTTTTCTTTTCGTTGTGAGTTGTATGTTTGCGCAACCGAGGACAGTATTTACTCAATTTGAGTTTTTCGCCGCCCGGTTTTTTTCTAACGGCGTAATTATAATCGCCGGTTTCTTCGCAAACTAGAAAAACGGTTTCTGCTTTTTTCTTACTTTTTTTTCCTGCCATTGTTTAAACCTTTTTTGTTATTTCTACAGTATACTTTCAATAGGCGCAACTTGTTCTTGGCTCTTCCGAAAATTTCTCCGCAATCTACGGGCATAATTTTACATCGGACGGAAAAAGATGCAAGCCCCCTGTATGAGAAGTGTAGTATTTTTTCACCTTTCCTATTGTATTTATATTTTAACCGATTAAAATATCTCTGTCTTGTTTTATTCTCGTCACTTTACCGAAAACAATTATGTCCAACGATACACTTATACTGAAACTTCAGGAAGCACGGCAAAAAGTACTCGAACAATTATCGCAGGTCATCGTAGGACAGACCGAAGTAATTGACGAACTGCTCATATCGGTCTTTTCACAAGGACATTGTCTCCTCGAAGGCGTACCCGGTCTTGCGAAAACATTGATGGTCAGCACACTTGCGCAAACGCTCAATCTCCGGTTCAGCCGAATTCAATTTACACCGGATTTAATGCCCGCCGACATTACCGGTATCGACATCATCGAAGAAGCCCGCAACGAAGCCGGTAACGTCAGCCGTTATTACCGCTTCCTCGAAGGACCCCTTTTTGCTAACATGATTCTCGCTGACGAAATCAACCGGACACCGCCTAAGACGCAGTCCGCTTTGCTGGAAGCAATGCAGGAACATCGGGTGACCGTCGGTCGAAGCCGGCACGTCTTGCCGGAACCGTTCTTCGTTCTCGCAACGCAGAACCCGATAGAACAGGAAGGAACCTATCCGCTGCCGGAAGCACAACAGGATAGATTTATGTTCAAGGTTTTTGTGCAGTATCCGTCTTTCGATGAAGAATTGGAAGTCGTTCAGCGGACAACTTCGCTGTCGGCAAGCGATATTAAACCGGTGCTTGAAGCGGCGGAGATAATCGAGTTGCAGAAAATTGTTCGGCAGGTACCGGCTGGAGACCACGTCTTGCGTTATGCACTTGCATTGGTGCGGCAGACGCGGGTCGGCGAAAAGAAAGGCATACCGGACTTCATCAAGGAATATGTTGCTTGGGGTGCCGGACCGCGGGCAGTACAATATTTGATTCTCGGCGGAAAAGCACGCGCCTTGTTGAACGGACGAAGTTATGTTACTTGCGAAGACATTCAACAGTTAGCAAAACCGGTGCTGCGGCACCGTCTTGTGATGAGTTTCCTTGCGGAAAGCGAAGGATTGACAGCCGACACCGTTATTGAAGAGTTACTCAACAAGACACCGGTGTTTGAAGACGACTTATTGCGGGACCCAAGATTTCAGGAATTGTTCGCGGCGTGACTATTTAGCCGGTACGCCGGCTCTTTGTTTCATATTGATTTCTTACGAAAATTATGCGACAATGGACGGCATGAATGCGAAACAGCAACTAAATTAGCATGTAATTTGCGAAACATATAGAAATGCCGTCTAAAAGCGAATCGACTTGGAAACTTCAAGTTAAAGACAAGTTTTTTGGCAAATTTAACGTATCGTTTGACGAGAAATGGATTGACCTCATCGTTGAACCGATTGCGGACGGGCTTTTTGCGCCGTTCCTCTGGGCGGAATCAAAGAAAGACGTTTCCGAAATATCTAAAATGTTCGCCCAACTACTGCTGACAATCAAGCCGATTTACGATGAAGGAAAAAAAAATCTTCCGAAATATCTTGGAGTTCACGATAAGACGAAAATATGTTTCGTTGAGTTTTATCATTTCCTTCCGCTCTTCACACTTAATGATTTCGACTGGACGGAGAAACCCTCGAATGTTTCAAAGAAGACCGAAAATTCCGTTGCAAACTTTCTGTTCCCAAAAGAAAAAATCGACAACTCACCGGTAATTTATGAATTCTGTCTTGCAAGCGAAGAAAAAGAACTCAAAAAGTTTATCAAAGAAAATTTTACTCTTACCGGCGATACCGTGAAACTGCAAATCACCAAGAACAATTTTTTGCATGTCTATAACCGCTGGGAACAAGATGTACGACCGACTATCAACGCTGCATCAGGAGTACTGTCCCGCAACAGTTTGATTGATGGCGATTTTTATCTTGCCGACTTGCTGTCGGAAGATAACTTTTCGGTGCATCCTGCGTTGAAGGTTCGCTTGAGCGGAAAGTATTTTGATATTCTCGTCAAGATGAATGACGAAGCACTTTTCAAACAGGAAATCACTTTCACGGACAAGGGTGCCGCTCACGATAAGTTCTGGACGAAGTATCAACGACCGCCGGCAAAAGAATATTGGGATTATATGCTCGACCGGCGTGAATTGCTGGTGCCGCAAAAAGTCCGAGAACAAAAAGGAGCATACTTCACGCCGCAAATCTGGGCAGAAAAAGCGCAGGAATACTTGGCAAAGGTCTTCGGAGACGATTGGCAAGACGAGTACTACATCTGGGACTGCTGCTGCGGCACCGGTAATCTGCTTGTCGGACTCGTCAACAAAGACAACATTTGGGCTAGCACGCTTGACGAACCGGATGTCAATGTCGTTCATGAATTGATAAAAAGCGGACGCAATCTTTGGAAGTCACAAGTGTTTCAATTCGATTTTCTCAACGATGACTTCAAACCACTGTCCGAAGGCGGTAAATTGCCGGACGAACTTTACGGCATTATCATGTCACCTGAAAAACAGCGTAAGTTGATAATGTTTATCAACCCGCCGTATGTTGAGCCGCGCGGTGAAACAGTCGGCAAAGCAAACAAGAAGGGGTATCATATTTCGAACTTTCACACTAGATGCTTGCCGCTCATCGGCAATGCTGCGATTGAAAAATTCGCTCAATTTTTGGCAAGAATGAAATATGCGCTGCCGCTGTCCAAAATCGGGACTTTCGGAACATTAAAATATGTCAATGCCCCGAATTTCCGAAAGTTTCGTGATTACTTCACAGTGGAATACAAAGGCGGCTTTATTATTCCGGCAAATACTTTTGATAACGTCAATGGCAATTTTCCCATCGGTTTTTTGATTTGGGATTTAGAAGCGCAAAAGGGCTTTCAGCAAATCAAAACGGATGTTTTCGACAAGGACAACAAAAAATTATCGTTCACAAAACGGTTTTATAAACACGATGAGAAGACGCAACTCATCAATGATTGGGTGCGAACATTTCCGCAGATAAAACAGCCGCTTGCAACAATAATCGGACCAGCGGCGGATTTTCAGCATCAGCAAAATGTTTGGATTATCGCTCCCGAAACGGATTCCAATTGGTTTCACTGGCAAATCGGTGAAGAGAATTTGTTGCCGACGGCGGTATATTTTGCAGTCCGACATGTTATTCCACACACATGGATAAACCACAATGACCAGTTGCTGTTTCCCAATGATGCTTACAAACGCAGCAAACGTTTTTTGCATAATTGTCTGACTTTTGCATTGTTTCACGAAAAGAACAAGATTAAGTCAGCGGAAGGCATGAATCATTGGCTGCCGTTCAAAGCGCGGGAAGTCAAAGCGGCTGCAAAGTTTGAATCGGATTTTATGGTAAAATTCCTGCGAGAACGTAAATTCGGTACAGCGGCGCAAGCCGTTTTTAATACCGGAAGAGCATTGTGGGCTTATTATCATCAGCACAATCCGCCGGTCAACGATGCTTCGCTTTACGACATTCGGGCTTACTTTAAAGGAACGAAGAACGGCAGAGTCAATGCCAAGTCAAGTGATGCAAAATTCACAGAGTTAGACAAAGCACTAAAAGACGCTATGAAAACTCTGGCGGATGAAATCAAACCCTGTCTGTACGAATATGGCTTTCTAATGGAATAACATTTATTCACCTTTCACCAACCCGCTTCCATCACTCCATAACCCGCGGCAAGAATCTCAATCGGCAGAAACATCGGTTTTTCCGGTACGCTGGCTCAGTGTTTCATCTTGATTTTTGCCGGAATTTTTGTGAAAATGGACAAGGCACCATTCACAAAATCAAGGGACCTTCAGGGTCATAACCTGGTTTCACACCGATGTGTTCCACCTTGCCGTGCCAATCGCTGCCTAAGTGATAGAAGCGCAAACTGTCCGTCTCCGGGTTCATCTCCGCCGTCAACATTGCCTTCAGTTTCACCAGCATTGCCGGGGCAACTTTGCACTCGAACACCGATTTTTGAACCCGCTGTCCGTGATTGACGCAAATCTTCGCAATGTGCCGCAACCGCCGCCGCCCCTCCGGTGTTTCCACGCTGACATCGTAGGTTATAAGGACGAGCATATCACTCCTCCGGCGCATCCGTGAAGATTTCCTCAGAACCCTTCTCGGCAATTTCTGCCGTTATTTCCGCCCGAAGTTTTTCCGTGAAATCGGGATTATCTATCAGATATTGTTTCGCTTTTTCCCGTCCTTGTGCGATGTTTTGCTCGCCGTAACGCAGCCACGCACCGGACTTTGTGATTTTTTTCTGCGCTACTGCTAAATCAAGGAGGTCGCCTTCATAACTGATTCCGTTGGCAAACATCATGTCGAATTCAGTGGAACGGAACGGCGGCGCAACCTTGTTCTTGACAACTTTCGCTTTGACCCGTTGACCGATGATGTTGTCTCCTTCTTTAACTTGTCCGACTTTGCGGACATCAATTCGGCAAGAGGCGGCAAACTTCAGTGCTTGTCCGCCGGAAGTCGTTTCAGGACTGCCGAACATAACGCCGATTTTCATACGTATCTGGTTAATGAAAATCAAGCACGTTTTTGACTTGCTGATGATGCCGGTTAGTTTCCGCATTGCCTGGCTCATCAGGCGTGCTTGCGCGCCCATAACGGCATCGCCCATCTCGCCTTCGAGTTCTTTTTTCGGCACGAGGGCGGCAACGGAATCGACGACGATAATATCGATTGCATTGGATTTAACCAGTGTTTCCACGATATTTAGTGCTTCTTCGCCGTTTCCCGGCTGCGAAACGAGGAGCGTATCCAAATCAACGCCGAGTTTTTTCGCCCAACTAGGGTCAAGAGCATGTTCAGCGTCAATGAAAGCCGCTATACCGCCGCTTTTTTGGGCGTTGGCAATGAGATGCAATGTGAGAGTGGTTTTACCGCTGGATTCAGGACCATAAATTTCGATGATGCGTCCTTTTGGAACGCCGCAGCCGCCGAGAGCGATGTCCAGCGAAAGACAGCCGGTTGAAATGCCTTCAAGGGATGGTGCGCGGTCAATGCCGAGCGGCATGATTGCGCCTTCGCCGAATTCCTTTCCGATTTGGGCAACGGCGTTTTTCAATTCGGGACGCGCTGCCAGAACGGCGTCGAATTTTGTTAATTTATCTTGTTTCGTTTCGGTTTTCTTTGCCATAGGGGTAATTTTGACTTATGGGTTGATTGAAATACGTAAAACAACATCACTCATTTTATCGAGACAACGGGGAAAAACAATAGGACGTTTCATCTTGCACATAAATACGAAAATGCTACAATGGCATCCGGTAAAACAAAAGAGCCGGAGATGGAACATTATTCCGAAACAATTTACGATGACAAACGAAAACACACCCAATCAAGAAAGCAACCCGCCGGGCGGACAGATAATTCTCTATTCCGAAGGGCAGACGAACATCAACGTCCGCATAGAAGGCGAGACCGTCTGGCTGACGCAAAAGCACATGTCGGAACTGTACCAAGTCAGTGTGCCGACGATAAACCACCATTTGAGCGGCATTTACGAGGAAGGGGAATTGTCCCCAGATCGAACTATTAGAAAATATCTAATAGTTCAACTTGAGGGAA
>WRCR01000171.1 GCA_009783865.1 Planctomycetaceae bacterium
CACAGGAATATGTTTCCGGGCAATCATTGCAGGAATGTATCAATCGAAACGGTGCGCTGCCGATTAAACAAGTCGGCGAAATTCTCTGGCAGGTTTCGTCCGCTCTTGCCTGCGCCGCCGAAGCAGGAATCGTACACCGTGACATCAAGCCGGACAACATACTTCTCGGAAACACCGGCGAAGTCAAAGTCGCTGACTTCGGGCTTGCACGAGTTGTTGATACCAGCGAAACCGCCGACCTTGCTTTAACGCAAGCCGGTATGACGCTCGGTACTCCGCTTTATATGAGTCCCGAACAAGCACAAGGGAAACCGCTAGACCACCGCAGCGACCAGTATTCGCTTGGTGTGACTTGTTATCACGCATTGACAGGACAGCCGCCGTTTCGCGGAGATACCGCTCTTGCCGTTGCGCTTCAGCATGTCAACGCAAAAGCGGAAAATCTCGAAAAAGTACGTCCCGACATTCCGCCGCTGTTCGCTCAAGTGATTCACCGAATGCTTGAGAAAGAACCCGAAAAGCGGTTTCCGAATTTTCCGGCAATTCAAGAGGAGTTGTACCGTCTTTTCGTCTTATCATTAAAAGGCGAAGACGAACATTCATTCGCCGGATTTATCAGCAAGTTGACCGGATGGTCGCAATTCCGCTCGGCAAAAAAGGATGATATGCTCATCGCATCGACTGAAAAGTTGCAGCGGATAATGGAGAAGGAGAAGAACCTGCAAAAGAACGGCATTAGATTTACATTGTATTCCCTGTTGTCGGTATTGCTCGTTCTTTTCGGAAGTTATGCGGCGGGATTTCTTTATAGTTATAGTCAGCCGCCGCTCTTTACGGAGCCGAAGCCGGTGCAGATTGAGAAGTTTCCAACGGTCGAGGAGCAATGGATTTACGCCTGTTATCATAATACGCCTGATGCGTGGTATGCGGTCATTGATTATTTTCCTGAAGAGGAATATCTCTGGGGACGAAAGGCAAAGCGGCAGTTGATACGTTATTATTTTCTATCGGGCGAGAACGGCGACTCGATTAGTCCGCTGCCGCTGTTTCAGGAATTTGCGTCTTACGGCGATTTCGATGTCGATGAGCAGGCACTGGGGCTTGCCGGTCTGGCTTGGTGTGCGGCAGAGAGCGGCGATGTTAAGAAGGCGCAGGAGTATTTACAGCAACTTTACGCTTTGCCGGTTTCGTATTCCGACCCGGTGTTTTTGCAAATTCTCGATGCGGTTAATGCTGCCGTTCAGCGCAAGGGAAAGACAGAAAAAATGTGAAATAAGAGCGGGATACTTTTATATCCCGCTTGTTGTGCTATTCCAGCGTCTTCGGAGGCGGCGGAGCATTGCGCCGACTCAACGGCTTCGGCGGATGCTTCGGCAAGGTATCCGGTGCCAGCGGAGAATGATTCGCCGACGCAACTTTTTGTACCTCAACTGTTGACGCTGCAATTTTCGGCTCCGTAATTGATAATTTCGGTGCCGCCTTCGGCTCCGGTTTTAGTTCCGGTGTTGCCTCCGGTTTAATTTCCGGTTCCAATCGCGGTGCAGCCGGTATCGTTTTCGGCGATTGTTCCTTCAGTATTACCTCTTTTTCATTTTCCTCGTAATCGCTAAAGAAACCCGCACTCGTTTGTTTAATGTTTTTCGTCACCGAAGTATAACGATTCATAAAACCGTTTGACCGGGAATGAGACGGCTTCAACATCGCATCAGACGCAAATACACCCGAATACGCACCGCTGCCGTAAGGCGGACCGTACTTTGCCGGTGTTCCGACACGCTCTTTCGTTATCGTGCCGGGGTCTATCCAGCGTCCTTTTTCGTCCAACTGCATCGTTCCAATTTTCAAATCCAGCAGCATTCTTTGCGTCTGATAGGAAACCCAAACGTTCAGGAAGTTATTCTGACTCGTCATCAAACCGTCCAATGCGCTGATTAACTGGTCGGCTGTGTTAGTGTCAATCTTCGAGTTTCGCGCCGGCGGCTGGTCCATTCGCAACTGCATAATATCAACTCTGGTCGCCGCAACCAGTATCGCATTGCGCTTGATTTCAAATTCCACCATGTTGATTTTAATTTCCCGCAGTATGTTCCGAAGTTCAGCATTTACCGAATCCACAAAGGAATAGTAATTCCTCCGCGCCGCCTGATATGCAATCTGCGCACGACGGTAATCAAGCATTTCGCTATGCCGCGTCAGCGGAGTATCCCATTCCAAGCCGACACGCACTGTGCTGTTGTCGCGGTCGAAACGGATTCCTTTTTGGTCAACCGTTCCCAGCGAACCATTCACGGTAACATTCAATTCACCGCGGAGACGATTTGCGGCGATGTCAATCTTCCGCCAACTGTCCACCAATGCCGCCTTCTGGTTCATCCAGTCAAGCCGGTTTTCTGAAGCAATATGAAAAGCATCTTCCGGCGAAATTTCTGTCGGAACAAGCACAATCGCATCAAGACGGGTGCGGGTTTGCAGGATTGAAAGCGTTACCATTTCATTTTGAAAGACGGATAAGACCCGCCGAATCCAATCGCGGTAAATATCTTTTTCCCGCAGTTCTGCAACAATTTTTTGCGACTCGGTTTGAATTCCAGTGTCTTGTTCCTTTTGTACTTCTTCAACAATTTTTTCCACCGCCGTTTCGTCATCCGATTGCCCTTTAAGAACCCGCCGCAAGGTGCGAATCCGTTTGTATTCCTCCCGCAGTTTTTTCAGCGGTTCTGCCGATGCCTCTTCGTTATGCAGCGTTTTAACTAATTCATCTTCCAACTTAAACGAAGTTGAAACAAGATTAAGTATGTGCAGTGCATCCAAGGTGTCGTCAGCAAACTGTTCATTTTCGAGTATCCGCCGCAGATTATCTTCATCTGTACCCGCAATTAAATCAATCAGACGAAAAACACAGCGAAGCCGCCGGATATTTTTCGGAATTTCGACTTCTTTTAGGGTCTTGATGCGGTCCGTAAAATCGTCCGCCCTGAAGATACTGGGGTCGTACCGCTCTCCGTCTTTTATCTGTTGAGCGAGTTGTCCTTCGAGAACCTTGAGCGACTCCAAACGTTTCGGTACGCTTTTTTCCAGAGTACTCAAATCGTTGTAAAGAATCGTAATTTCCCCTTCAGCATTTTTGACGATACTTTTCAAATCGTTCAAAAATTGTTCCGGCAGCAGGTTATTCTTCCGCCGAACAACGGACAGGAGATTCATTAACTCGCCTTCGAGCGTTGTCATAGACGGGGAAGTCATCTGAAACTCTTCCATCAGCGGGTCACTGACCTTAACCTTCAAATCCGGCGGCAAACCAAATGAACGAAGATAGGTCTCGGTATTTTCTTTATAGGAACCGATACGTTGAAGTAAAGCACTTTGCGAAGTCAGCAGGTTTTGTTTCGTCTGCTCAACCTGATAGCGGTCGCTCATTTGTCCCGCATTGAAAACCTCGCGGAAACGCTCCAGATTGTCTTCAAGACGTACTATGTTCTGCTGCTGATTTTGAATTCGGATTTGTTCCGCCAGCAAGCCGTAAAAACCGCTGGAACTCGCTGGTGTGTACGAAGCACGAATTGTACCGGGCTGCATAGAAACGGCGGTTTGTCCGGTTACGATTTTTGTGTAAAACCCCTGTTGAAAATAAACCATCTGACGAAGTGCTGCCAGAAAATCCCGCTCGGTCTGTGTTAAATTTTCCAAAACAATTTTACGACCGGCATTTCTCAACAGCGGCTGAACCAGCCCGATGTTCAAAAGTGTTTCCGCTCCCCATGTTTTTTCTCCGCCGAAAGACCACGTCACCGAGTTCGCTAAATCGGCAACGATTTGTCCGCCGGTCGCAAGTTTCTTTTCAAAACCGATGTCTGCCCCCTGCCGCAAAGTAATGCTGTCTCCGCGGAGTTTCCCGTTTGCCGTGTAAAACAATGACTCTTTTCCGAAAAACTGTACATCAAAATTGAACCGCTGCTGCGAAACATTCAAAGCGGAAAGATACAAATTCTCCAGCGCGGTTTGATATTCCGGCGAATGTAACAGCGCAAGGTCAAACGCCCCGTCTTTGTCCATAACCGCCTCTCCGTCGCTGTTGAGAAGGAGTGAATTCCGCCAACAGGGGTTTTCTACTTGGTTAGTATAACCGTGTTCTCCCCATTTTTTCGATCCTTTCATTCCGCCGGGCTTCCGCATCTTATTTTGCGCGGCGGGGTCATCCGGCGGCATCGGTTCATCATTTGGGTTGTAGGGGTCAAACATTCGGGAACGGCAGTCAACGTCTATCCGGTAATCGTCCAATTTCCAGCGGGGATTTGACGAAGCGCAGGAAAGAAGAGCGTATGCTTCGGCATCTGTCTGGGTTTTGTAAAATTGGCGGGTACAGCCGCTTGAAAACAAAATTGCAGAGAATATAACAAGGACAATTATATTGCAAGGAGTAGATATTTCCGTTAAAATAGTTAGGATATAGCGGTTAAAACGGAACAATTTTGTCTTTTTTGAAAAGTCCATTGCTGCTTCTGTGGTTTTTGCCGGAATTTGCCGACAAGATGAACAGGGTATGCCGTTGCCGGTATCGTTCCCGACACCGGTTCACTGAAAAAATATAACGTGTAGTGTAAATCGGCTGTTAAAATAGAACAACTTTAACGATTATTCGGGTTATACCGTGTTTTTGCGGTGTTTTTGCGGTTTTTTTGCGTACTTTTGGTAAATCCCCTGTTTTTTATTGGCGGCGAACTATGAACATCTGGAATATCGTATTTCTCGTATTAGTGTTCCTTCTTGGTGTCGGCGTTTTGGTTCTCGGCGCAAATGTTGCAAAGAAGCAGGATGACTGGAACAAGAAAATCGCCAAAATGGAAAAGGACATTGAGGCAGAGATAAAGAAGGCGCAGGACGCAATAGACGGCCCGGCAAAAGACAAATCGCTTGCAGAAAAGGATGCCGAAAAGGACAACGGGTTGTACAGCATGAGCGAATTGAAAGTGAAACTTCAGGATTTGCTCTATGAGCGCAGCAAGGCGTGGTTCCATTGTAAGCCCGGCACTGTTACGGCTGACGGTAAAAGCATTACACCGGAACAACTTTTTGCCGGAGATGCAACCCCGGATGATAAACTGAAACCGGTTAATCTGGCGGAAGTGAAACTGACGGTTATGGACCCGGTGAACGATGAGCCGGTAGTTGTTCCGCCGGATAACATGAGCGGCGTGATTTATCTTTTTGCAAAACCCGATGACTCCGGCAAAAATGCAGAATTTCTCGGAAGATTTTCCGTTATAGACATCAAGGGAGCGCAAGTGACCCTGAACTCTGTAGACATTCTCAGCAAGGATGAAATTGAAAAGATTCAGAAAAACGCCGGAAGCAGCCGTAAGTGGACAGTTTATTCTACGGCACCAAAAGACCGGGTAGACGGTGTGTTATCGCAGTTGTCGGAGGATGAGATAGACACGATTATTCCTGCTGCAAAACGGGATGAACTGCTTGACCCGAATCGTCCTTTGAAGGACTTCAACGAATTGCTTAATACCCTTTATGCCTGGAGAATAGAGTTGCAGAACCGAATTGACCGGTCCAATAATGATATTAAGCAACTTGAGGACGCTCAGAAAAAGGCAGAGGAGGAAATTGATGCTCTGCAAGCGGATAAAAACTTGGAAAATAAGCGTATTGATGCTATGACAAAGCAGCGGGATACGGTAAAACTGCGTCTTGCCGATTACGAATCGACTGTTGTCAAACTTAAGGAAGTGATTGATACTGCGCAGAAGCAGAACGAGTGGTATGTCGCAAGGATTGCGGAGTATCAGTTGAAGACCGCTGCAAAAATCCAGCAAAGTGCGGAGCAGGCAGCGAAACAATGATTTAGCCGGCGGGGGTATCTCCGCCGCTCTTATTTAACTGCCGTCTCCAAGCGGCACTTTGTGTTCTTGCCAACATTTTTAAATGCGTTTGAATTTCTGCCACTCGTTGAACATCATGCAAATCTGTGTAATAATGTTTCCACTTGTTTGATTCGTTCATCAACTTGGAGTTTTACACATGTCTGACAGCGGCAAAATGAAAACAGCATCGTTATTTCTTTCGTTCCTTCTTTTCACGTCTTTCTGCTTCGGCGGTGAATGGTTCGTCGCCCCAAACGGCAGCGACGACAATCCCGGCACCAAAGACAAACCCTTTGCAACCCTTGAAAAAGCAAGGGATGCTGTGCGCACCTTCGCAGCGGCAAAAGCAAATGCTGAACACAATATCGTCCGAATCGCAGAAGGTGTCTATGAAATGAAAGCACCGCTTGTCCTCGATGAGCGCGATTCAAATACACTCTACATCGGTGAAGGAAGCCAAACCGTCATCAGCGGCGGACGTTCTCTAGACGGCTGGAAAAAAGAAAACAATGAGGTATGGAGCGTTGTTCTTCCGCAAGAAGACGGACGTGACCTTTATTTCGAACAACTTTTCATCAATGGGCGGCGTGCTGTCCGCGCAAGAACCCCGAACAACGGATTTTTCCGACCGCAGGAAGTAGAGCAGGATATTCCCATTAACACGCAAAACCCGCCGCAAAGAACCGCAGGACAAACGATAACAGCGCAGAAAGGCGACCTTGATTTCCTCAAGAACACGCCGCAGGAAGAACTTCGTTTCGGGCAGTTCGTCATTCATCATAATTGGGACTCGACACGGCGTATCATTCTCGGTTATGATAAAGAGAACGAGATACTTCTCATGAAGGGCGGAGTAATGAAGCATTGGAATCCTTGGCGGACAAATTCGCTGTATTACATCGAAAACATCCGCGCCGCTTTCGATGCCCCCGGCGAATGGTTTTATGACGGCGTTAATCACAAGGTACTTTATCGTCCGCTGCCGGAAGAGAAGTTGGAAACCAGCCGGTTCATTGTTCCCCGCTACGGGTTGAATCAATTATTGCTAGTTAAAGGAAAAACGGATAATCGGGCGAAAAATATCCGTTTTGAAAACATGTCGTTTGCTTACACTGACTCGCCGCGTCGGGAAAAACTTATGCGGGAAGCGGAACTTGACCCTGCCGTGACAGGCGATTTGAAGTTTCCAGGACCGGGACAGCATGACCCGCAGCAGGCAGTGTTCTGGGCTGATGCCGTGATTGACATCGAAAATGCCGATGGAGTTGCCGTTCTCGATTGCGAAATAACGAACATCGGTGAATATGCGGTTTGGCTCAAGAATTCTGACCGCTGCCGCATTGAACGCTGTCTTCTAACTGAATTGGGCGCAGGCGGTGTGCGAATCGGCGGTGTCGGTTCAACGAAATTCAACGTTGTCGATAACAACATCATCCATCGCGGCGGTCGGCTGCACGCACCGGCAGTTGCCGTTTGGCTCGGACAAGGAACGGAAGACAATCAAGTTACGCACAACGACATCGGCGACTTCTATTACACGGGTATCTCCGCCGGCTGGACTTGGGGATACAAAGGCGGGGTCTGCTTCCGCAATAAGATTGAATTCAATCGGATTCATGACCTCGGACAAGGCGCGCTAGCCGACATGGGCGGTGTTTATACTCTCGGAACTCTAACCGGTACAAGGGTTTGCAACAACGTGATATTCAATGTCAAATCATATTCCTACGGCGGCTGGGGACTTTATCCCGACGAAGGTTCCGAAGGATTGCTAATGGAAAACAACCTCGTCTATGATACAACGGACGGTTCTTTTCATCAGCATTACGGCAAAGAAAACCTTATCCGAAACAACATTCTGGCGTTCAGCAAACCGCATCAGGTTGCCGTGACGCGGATTGAGGAACATCTTTCGTTGACCTTTGAAAAGAACATCATTTATTGGACGGATGCAAAATCTATCGGCTATCAATCAGACCGGGCAAAAGTCAATTACCTTTCTAACCTGTGGTACAGCGTAACG
>WRCR01000172.1 GCA_009783865.1 Planctomycetaceae bacterium
ATTCGGTAAACCCCGAAACGCTGTTTCCAAACCATGCCCGCCGAGCATTTTCACCGAAGTATCCTGATGAATGGCGACTTTCCACACTTTATCATCGGCGGCATATACACCGGAAGACAATGCGCCGGTAGACAGCGCGGCAACTCCGGCGGCTTTCAAAAACGTTCTGCGGGTATGAACATGTTCCATACTATTTTTTCTGTGTTTCCTTTTTATGCGTTTCCAAATGAATTCGCATCGCATGGGCTAAATCGCGTCCCAAAAAACGAAGTGCATCGGCATCAACAACTACCCCCGATGCATTGGCATAAGGAATTTCAATGGTGGAAACAAAAGCATGGTCGGGAAACGTCTTTATCGCCCATATCTTGCTCTGCAACATACCGGGTTTGACATTACCGGCAGTATTCCAGCCCGCGCCGAATGGAAGATTGAAGGATTCCTTATACGGAATGGGGCCTTTCTTTTCCTTTTCAAGAATTTTGCAGAACCTCTGCACTTTTTCCCAATTTTCTTTCATTACCGGGTCATCCAAAGGCGGACCAGTGAAATAGATGGATTCAGTTGTGTTATTCTCTGGTTGATTCCCCGACGGCTGCGCCCGCAAGCCGGGACCGTGCAAGTCGAGAGAAAAGAGCGGTTTGCCGTTTTGCCAAAGCGGAACCTGTTCGGTAATCGCCCGAACTTCAGGATAAATCTTCTGTATGTAATCCCGATTGTGGTCATGCGGCTTGCGGTTCTTGCCGGAGTCGCCGTCTTCGACACCGTCCTTGTCAACAAACGGCACAATGAAGAAATCGCAATGTTCCCGCAGCCATTTGCCGTCGTCCGAATCGGAAAGAACCGTTTCGAGAATTCCTTCCAAAGTATAAGACGCTGACATTTCGCGGGCATGATGCCGAACAGTGAAAAACGCTTTAAAATCGGCATCGTTTCCTTTGCCGGGAATTCGAAGCAGTTCAACTTTACGTCCTTTTTTCGATTGACACAGCGTTTCGATTTTCAGGTTTACGTTGTCTTTGTATTTTTCAAGGAAGCGGTTCAAGTCCCTTGCGGTGTAATTCATCACGGCACTGAACAGGACTTCCTTTTCGTCTGCCCCGAAGACGTACTGAAACTTTGTTGCGGGGAAACCGGTCTCATCGCTGAGCCAACGCCAAGTGACTCCGTTGTTGCTGCTGACCGCCGGACCTCGGGTACTGAGATTAGCACCTTTTGTCAATTCAAAATTCAGTGTCCGTCCTTCGGCTCCTTTGATACGAAACGACCAGTAAAAATCCGGTGTGTCGTTGCGGAGGTCGCGTTCTAAACGCACGGTATCGCCGTCAATTTCTGCAACGATGATATTTCCGCCGGGATAATCGGCATCGATTTTAATGTCGGCAGCCGCCGCAATAACAGTAAATAACAGCAAAAGTGCCGTCGTCAATAAATATCTCATGAGAGTACTCCTTGGACTTCAATGTAAAAGCAGATTTCTATGCGAACCTATATTGTTTCCGGCACAACAAACGGTTTCCGGTATTCCCGTGTCATCATTGCGGTTGCCGCTTCGTTGCCGATGAAGGTCTCTTTTTCGACATCGATATTAAGCAACGGTCCCATCGACAGCGGCGTGCGTTTCAAATCGACTCCGTTGTCTTCTAAATGTTTCAGGGTACCCGCCAAAGTCGCTTCATTGTCGTCAAGCGATTTTATATTTCGGACGGCACGCTTTAACTCATCAGCGGAAACCTTGTTATTTTCACCGAGATAATACGAAATATTGCCCAGATGAGCAAGAGCAACTGACAGAGTTCCGCAGCGGACACCGGCATTAACTCTTTTCGGGTCTTTTGCAATAACCGCATCGAGAAAATTAGCGACGTGCCTTTCGGGAAGTTCACCTTGCGCAAACATCCTGCCGGTGGAATCCGCACTTTTGAATTCCTTGACAGGTTGTCCCTTCGAGTCGTACACGTAGGACATTGCAAACGTATAAGGATTTTTGTGCCAGCCCTGAACGGCATAACCGTTGGTACCATAAGCGACAGCACCGGTGATAACTCCCCGTTCCGGGTTGCCGGGAATCGGATAAAAATCCGTTTCGAGACCGCGAACTTCAAAGACCAAACTCTTGTCGCCGAAATCGTAAATGGCTGTCGAGGTATTAGCGGTATCACCTGCGTCAACATAATTCGGATTCTTCGTTTCAACATCGTAACCTACCCGTCCGCCGTAGGTTATGACCGATTTCGGGAAACGGTCAACGTTCAATAGCCAGCGTCCGACATCGATTTGATGCGCTCCCAGATTTGCCATATCGCCGTTGCCGTAAAGCCGCTGCCAATGCCAATCGTATTGAAAACTGCGTCTCGTGATGGGCTTGAGCGGTGCAGGTCCAGTCCAAAAATCGTAATCGACACTTTCGGGAACCGGATATTCGCCAAGCGGTCCGATGGTCTTTCGCCGCCGATAACATATTACACGCACAAACTTAACCTCACCGATGCCGCCGCTGCGGACAACCGAAATGAGTTCGTTAATGTTGGTCGTTGAACGGCATTGCGTTCCCGTTTGGAACACTAAACCGGTTTTTTGAGCAAGGGCGGTTATTATCCTGCTTTCGTGAAGATTATACGTTACCGGCTTTTCGATATAACAATGTTTTCCCGCCTGCATTCCCCAAATAGCGGTCAGCGCGTGCCAATGATTCGATGCCGCACAGGTTACGATGTCAACAGATCTATTATCAAGTGCCGGTCGGAAATCAATCAGCGGTTCTGGACGATAACCGAAGGTTTTTTCCGTACTCTCGCAGACCGATTTAGCACGGTTGAAATACGCATCGGTTACATAAAGAACCTTTGAACGTGTATCCTTACTGAACAAACGGGCATGCGCTCCACCCTGACTGCCGGCACCGACAACCAGAACGCCAAGTTTTTCATTGGCACCAAAGGCAGTACCTGGAATAAGCAGCGGAACAGATACCGCCGCCGCGGCTGTCTTGATGAAGTTTCGGCGCGTTATCATAATTCAAACCCCTTTCTGTATTCATTACGGGCCATCAGTTTGTTTGCTTCTTCATTGCCGGCGAAGACCTCTTTTTCGGTATCAATATTGAGCGTTGCTCCAAGCGACAGCGGTGTGCGCTTCAAATCAACGCCGCTGGTTTCGAGATGTGTAAGCATTCTCGTCAGCGTTGTTTCATTATCATCGGCGGACTTGAATTTTTGGACGGCTAGTTTCAAATCGTCTTTTGAAACCTTGTTATTCTCGCCAAGATAATATGAAATGTTGCCGAAATGTGCAAGAGCCGCCTGAATCTCTCCGGTTCGGGCATCGGTTGTCACCATTTTCGGATTGTTAGCGATAACGGCATCGATGAAATTAGCGATATGCCGGGTGTGCGCATCTTCCGTCGGTGCGGTTTTGCCGGAGGCATCCACGCTCTTGAATTCCTTGATGAGGTTTCCTTTCAAATCACAGATGCAGGACACGGAATTGATGTTTCCCCGACCATACGGTGCCTGAAAACCGTAACCGTCGGTTCCGTAAAACACGATTCCTATCATTGTCCCGACCTTGTTTTCTACGGGATAGTACGGCGGCGATTCCAGACCGCGAACCTCGCAAACGATGGTTTTGTCACCGTAGTTGTAGATAGTAATCGATGTGCTGGCGGTGTCGCCTGCATCGATATAATTCGGATTTTTCATTTCAACGTCGTATCCCAGCCGTCCGCCGTAAGTGATGACGGTCTTCGGGAAACCGCTCAAGCCGAGAGCCCAATGTGCGATGTCCAGCCGATGCGAACACTGATTTCCCAAATCACCGTTTCCATAGAGACGCTGAAAATGCCAATCGTAATGAAACTCCCGTCTCGTAACTGGTTTAATCGGCACGGGTCCGCTCCAAAGGTCGTAGTCAACACCTTTTGGTACCGGATAGTCGCCGGGCGGTCCGATGGTTTTTCGCGGTCTATAACCGACTATTCTCGCCAGTTTCACTTCGCCGATGCTGCCGCTTTTGATAGCGTCAACAAGTTCGTTGGTGTTGGACGTTGAACGCCGCTGGGTTCCCGATTGAAAAACGAGTCCCGACTTCTTCGCGGCGGCGGTCATTATTTTCCCTTCGGCGAGGGAGTATGAAGTCGGCTTTTCAATATAGCAATGTTTTCCCGCCTGCAACGCCCAAATGGTCGTCAGCGCGTGCCAATGATTGTTCGTTGCGCAACAGATTGCATCAACGGATTTGTCATCGAGTGCCTTGCGAAAGTCGGTCAACGCTTCTGGACGTGAACCGGCTTGCTTTTCAGTGTCGGTGCATACTTTTTGCGCCCGACCATTATCGGGGTCTGCAACGTAAAGAATCTTGACGCGGGATTCGTTTCGCCACAAACGGCTGAGATAAGTACCTTGTCCGCCGACACCGATGAGAGCGACCCCGACCCGTTTATCCGCAGCAAAGACGGTCTGCGGAACAAACAACGGAACCGCTACCGCCGCAGCGGCTGCGAGAAATGTTCGTCGATTTTGTTTCATTAGGTGTTTCCTTTTTACTGTGTTGTCTTTTACAGTGTTACTGATTCTCCGCCGTCAATACTTCCCATTGCGCCCCAAATGCCCCAAGGCGACGGACCTGACACATAGCCGCTAGCCGCCGGAAGGAATCGGACGTTGGTAAAGGGACCATCGTCAATCGTTTCCGAAACGAAACGTCCGCTGCCGTCCATTAGGACAACATTAACTCCGCCGGAATGATAACTCGTCAGCGTAGTTATTGTAATATAATCCCTCGTTTCATTATAGCATGAAGCGGAATTCGGTGAATATACGGTCGTAAAAGGTGTATGCAGCGGGGTACCGACAAGCCAGTTCGAACCGCTAGATGAAGATAACACTGCCGCGCCGGTTAAAACGTACTCATTGCCCTTGGCAAAAGCCCGGCAAACGCTCCTGTCCAAAATGTAATCAGGATTACTGCTGGAAGTCAAACCTATCGAACCGCCGCTTGTAACCTTCACTTGGGCATCCCTCACCTTTGCGGAGTCGGATACAGACGACCCTTGATAGCCGCCAGGATGAAGACAACGCTCGCCGAACATCAGCGTATTGCTTGTTCCGTCCTTAATTCCTGATATATTGTAAAAAGTGTAATGCCCGAAAGGTCCCCGATGTCCCCGTCTCTTTGTTACGGCATCGGCATGATTTGGACCAAGCATCACGTTGCCCACGGGATTATCGCCGTTGTTATAGCGGTAATTCGTTCCCGGACAGGTGTCTCTATTCTGTGTTCCTGCGCCCGGGTCCGAAGGACAAAACAGAAAAGATGTTTTTGCCAACAGAGGAGAACCCGGCACGAAACCGGCACCGGCTGACCACCAACTAGTGCCCCCGGTTAGAACCGTAGTTGCTGTAGTAACGGAGCCGAGATTCGTTGCGGTAATGTAATCATGAAGCGCGCCTTGTTCGAGGTACGGCAAAAGGGCAACGAAGATACTGAAGCGGTAGTAGTTGTCCGTAGTCGGTCCATACGGACCGCAAGCACCGGCGGGCAAAGCATCGGCAGCATCGTGGTAGTTGTGGACGGCAATTCCCAATTGCTTCAATTTATTAGAACACTGCATTCTTCTTGCCGCTTCGCGGGCTGCCTGCACCGCCGGCAAAAGCAAAGCAATCAACACGCCGATGATTGCAATGACAACTAAAAGTTCAACGAGAGTAAAAGCATAACGTCTCATAAATATCTCCTTGTAATGAAATAAATACTACGGCAAAACAAACATCATTCGTCGGCAAAAATATCTTTTGCCGCTTTTCCAAGGTCATACGTTGCGGCAGCGGCAGGGATGTCAACCTCCAGTGTTGTCGTGTCAACATTCGTGAATGATTTTTCAACTACCGACCAGGAACCTCTTTTTTCTTTGGACGCTTTCTGCTGCCATTCTTCGTATCCCGGTGCGCCTTCCTCAACCGGAGGACCTAATTTGCTCGGCTCGGTATAAATCTTCTTAACAACGACTTTGTATTTGCCTTTTGGTGCGCCCTTGTATTTTCCATTTGTGTACAATTCAACGGTGCCTTTTTCGTCTGTGATTCCCGAAGGATACCATTTTGACCCGTCGGTTGGGTTCAGCGTTACCATAGCACCGTCTAGCGGCTGTCCTTCTTGTGTAAAAGTCAGAGCGCAGGGTGTTAGTTTCGGTAAATCCGAAGGAAGCGCAGGACCGCTATTGCATCCTGAAAGAGACAGCAGACAGCAGACGGCAGACGGCAGCAAGAAGAAAGAAATCAGACGGCAGATGGAAGATAGTTTCATTGTTAGTTAATAGTTAATAGTAAGAATAGTTAATAGTAAGAAAAGTTAATGTCGGATAGTGAAAAGTGGACAATCGCTTGCGAAACTATTCACTATTCACTGTTAACTACAACGTTATTGACTCTCCTCCGTCTATGGAACCCATTGCTCCCCAGACACCGAAGGGCGATTCTCCTGATACAGCACCGGAAGCAGCCGGCAGGAAACGAACATTAGCCGCAGGACCGTCGTCGATTGTCTCCGAAACAAAACGGACGCTGCCGTCCAATAGGGCGGCATTGACACCGCCTGAGTGATGACTCGACGGCGGCAGTAACGCGTTGTAACCATTAGCGGCATTGAGATAACACGATGCGGAATTCGGCGACAAAGTAGTTACGAAAGCCGAGTACATACTGTCTCCAATAAGCCAACTCGTGCCGAAAACCGTGGATATGTAAGCATCTGCACCGATGGTAAAATTGGTTATACTGTAATCCTTACCGCCTGCACCATGAGCACGGCAAACACTTCTGTCAAGAATGTATTGAGGATTTGAACTGTTAGTGAAGCCGATATTGGTACCCGTCTGGGCTCCTATCGCAACGACTTTAACGCTCCTCGAATTTGACCCTCCGCTGACATAGCCGCCTTTGTGGAGACAGTGTTCGCTGAACGCAAGGGTATTGCTTGTTCCGTCCGTAACACCGGCAAGATTGTAGAAGGTGTAATAACCGAAAGGTCCCCGAAGTCCAACTTTCGGTCTGTCCGCAGCGGTTGAATTAGGTGCAACTCGTCCGGCAGACGTAGGATTGTCGCCCATACTGATACGATAATTTGTTCCCTGTGTTTTACCCGGCGGCTGTGTTCCTCCGGCAATGTCCGAGGGACATAAAAGGAAGTCGATTTTTGGCGACATCAGAGCCGTGGTGCCGTCCATCCAGAGAGCCACGTTGCCGCCTGCACTCATCCAGGTTGTTCCAAGATTCGTTGTCGAAATCTGGTCACAGAGCGGAGCCATTTCAACAAACGGCAGTATCGTGACAAAAAGACCGCCGCGGTAATACTCTGTGGTAGTCGGTCCCGGAATGTTGGATTGTCCAGCAGGCAGTGCCAAATTAACATCGTGGTAATTGTGGGTTGCCAGAGCCAATTGTTTTAACTTGTTTGAACACGACATTCGTCTTGCTGCTTCACGAGCGGCTTGAACAGCAGGCAAAAGAAGCGCAATCAATACACCGATGATTGCGATGACTACGAGAAGTTCAACGAGAGTAAAGGCGGAAGACCGCAGACGGCAGATAGCAGACAGCAGTTTTCGTATTACTGCCGTCTGCCGTCTGCCGTCTGCAATCTGTCGCCTTTTTACTTCCCCCCTCAAATTACCTACATTCTTACACTTCTTGCTCATTTCAGTATCTCCTGATTGTAAAAAATCAAACACAACTCCCCCCCAGTGTGCACATATGATAATTGATTTTTCGCAAATTGCAAGAAAGAAAATTGTCAGTTGAACGAATTTTTGGAAAAAAAATTCGTTTGGCAAGTTCTAATAACCTCACGATGTTTACTCAAAAAAAAAAAATTACAATAG
>WRCR01000173.1 GCA_009783865.1 Planctomycetaceae bacterium
CTGGAATTTTGATGTATCGTTATGTCCCAATCTATACAGATATATTACTCCGAAATTGAGAAAGCATCCCGATACAGCGGTTCCGAAAAGGAAACCGCTTTGCGGACGGCGTTTGTCAACCTGATTAACGAGTACGCCAAGTCAAACGATTTGGTGTTAGTTCCCGAACTTTCAACGGAGTCGCAAGGGGACGAAACGCTAACCGTCATACCGGACGGCACACTCAAAGACATCTTGCGGCAGGATTGGGGATATTGGGAAGCGAAAGATACGGACGATAATCTCGATGAGGAAATCCGCAAGAAATTCAATCTGGGTTATCCTAACGACAACATTCTCTTTGAAGATACGCAGACCGCCGTTCTTTTTCAATCGGGGAAAGAAGTCCTACGCTGCACAATTTCCGATGAAAAGAAATTGGATTATCTGCTGAAAGCATTCGTCAAATACGATAAACCCGATGTCAAAGATTTTCGGAAAGCATTGGAATTTTTCAAGCAAGATGTTCCGAGTGCAGTAAAAACAGTGCGGGAGTTGATTAAAAAAGCAGAGCATGACAATCCGGAATTTCAGAAACTTTCCGCCGGTTTTCTAGAACTTTGCCGAGTACAAATCAATCCCGAAATCTCGTTTAATGAAATTCGGGAAATGCTAGTGCAGCACATTTTGACGGAAGATATTTTCAATCGGATTTTCAGCGACAATCAGTTTCATCGTGAGAACAACATCGCCCGCGAGTTGGAAAAGGTCTGCAACACTTTTTTCTTCGGCGAAGTGAAACGCAAAACAATGCATCGGATAAAATACTACTACGATGCACTGACTGCCGCTGCGTCCAGAGTTGCGAGACATCACGAAAAGCAGAAGATATTGAAAGTAATTTATGAAGCATTTTACCGCAGTTATAATCCCGCCGCCGCTGACCGTTTAGGCGTGATTTACACACCGGACGAAATCGTGCAGTTTATGATACAAGCAGCGGACTATCTGTTGCCGCTGCACTTCAATTGTTATTTGGAACATGAAAACGTAGAAATTCTTGACCCTTGTACGGGAACAGGAACGTTTGTTTGCGCCTTGATTAACCACATCCGCAAAGTCAAACTTGAGCAAAAATATCGCAATGAAATTCACGCTAACGAAATTGCGATATTACCTTATTACATCAGCAATTTGAATATCGAATTGACGTATTCACAAAAGATGAACGACTATGTTTCGTTTGAAAATCTGGTCTTTGCGGATACACTGGACAGAATGAGTGCTGGTTATGAACAGCCGAATCTTGGTTTTATGGAAGAAAATGTTCGGCGTATTAACCGGCAAAACAAGCGGACTATTTCGGTGATTATCGGCAATCCGCCCTACAATGCAAATCAGCAGAACGAAAATGATAACAATCCGAACAAGAAATACCCCGTTATTGATAAGCGTATGAAGGAAACGTTCATCAAGAAAGGCACGGCACAGAAAACAAAAATGTATGACCCGTTGTTTCGTTTTTGCCGCTGGGCGTTTGACAGAGTTGCGGACGATGGAATTGTTGCTTTCGTGATGAACCGAATTTTTATTGACGGCAGAGGATTTGACGGTTTCCGAAGGACACTTGAAGAAGAGTTTGACGCTGTCTATGTTATTGATTTAGGCGGTGATACCCGCAGAGAAAATAGGACTTCGGTCGGTAATGTTTTTGGAATACAACTTGGTATAGCAATTTTGTTCTGTATAAAAAAGAAAGAACGTGATAACGCACACTGCAAGATTCATTATCTTGCAGTCAATGATGTTTGGAACCGAGATAAAAAATTACAATGGCTTTCCCAACAGAAAATGCGAGATGTTCTAAAAGAATGTGATGTTGTTCGTCCGGATAAACAATGCCGCTGGATTGACATCGTCCCGAAATCCGATTTTGAAACATTTTTGCCGTTATGTAGCAGAAATGTTAAAAGTGGAAAATTCAGCGAGGCGATTTTTGAAAATTTCTCGCTCGGTACAACGTCCAATCGGGATGACTGGGTGTACGATATTGATTTGGACAATTTGAAACGAAAAGTCCGATTCTTTGTCAGCACTTATAACAAAGAATTGATAACCGGAGTCCAAACCCAAACAATCAAATACACGAGGGACTTAAAAAAACGTTTTGCTAAAGGAAAACGTCTGCAAGTCAATCGACAGGAGTTTCGAGTTTGCCATTATCGCTGTTTTTCAAAACGTTTCATTTATTTTGCACAAGAATTAAATGAAATGCGCTATCTAACACTTTCACTTTTCCCAAATAGAGATTCGGAAAATCAGGTGATTGTTGTTAATCAGAATGCAGGACAAACTTTTGGTGTTCTTGCCTCAGATACGCTCGTAGATTTACACTTCAACGGGGACGCTTTATGTTTGCCGTTCTATCAATACGGAAAACATAAACAGCCGACCGACAACATCACGGATTGGGCGTTAAAACAATTTCGGGAGTATTACAAAAACAAAAGAATTACAAAAAAGCAGATATTTTATTACGTTTATGCGGTGCTTAATAATCCGCAGTACTGCAAAAAATACGAAATCAATCTGAAGCGGGATTATCCGCGAATCCCGTTCTATGCGGACTTTACCGAGTGGACTGCCGTCGGTGAACGCTTGCTGAAACTGCATGTCGGCTATGAAAAAGTTAAACCGTATCCGCTTACAGTTGTCAACTCACAGAGTCCCGTAAAACATCCTAAAACGCAGTTGAAAGCAAATCCTTCGGCAGGCGAAATTGTTCTGGACGAAAACACAAAATTGTGCGATATTCCATCGGAAGCATGGGATTACAAAATCGGCAAGCGTTCCGCCTTGGAATGGGTACTCGACCAATACAAGGAAAAGAAAATCAAAGATAAAACTGTTGCCGCAAAGTTTAATGCTTACCGCTTTGCCGACTATATGGAACACGTTATTGATTTATTGCGACGTATCTGCACCGTAAGTATTGAAACGATGAAAATACAAAGCGAAATGAAATAAAAAGTTTTTGTCCCGATTAACCCTTATCCAAAGTTGCATCATGTTACGCAAAATTTGTCTTCCTGCCGTTTTGTTTTTTATTGTTTCTCTCGGCATTTCTCTCGGTGCGGAAAAAGATAAGCGTCCCAATATGTTCTTTTTCTTTGCCGATGACTGGGGACGCTACGCAAGTGCGTATTCCGATAACCCCGTCAACACGACATTCAAAACGCCGAACATTGACCGCCTTGCGAAAGAAGGCGTGAAGTTCAACAACGCTCATATCAACTCGCCTTCCTGCACGCCTTGCCGCAGCGCGCTGTTTTCCGGTCAATACTTTTACCGCACCGGACGCGGAGCAATTCTTCGACCGGCAATCTGGGACTTAAACATACCGGCATTTCCGCTCCTGCTGGAACAAAGCGGCTACCGCATCGGCTTCACTTACAAAGCGTGGAGTCCCGGTTTGAATCCCGACGAACCCTTCGGCGGACAGCGCACACGATTCAACAAAGCAGGCGGCAGATTTAATCAATTCTCGCAGAACGTCACTAAAATGGTCGCAAACGGCAAAAACCGCGAAGTTGCAAAGGAAGAATTGTACGCCGAGTGTTTGAAAAACTTCGAGATGTTTTTGCAGGAAAGAAATAAAGACCCCAAAGAAGCGGGAAAACCGTTCTTGTATTATTTCGGACCTACCAACACGCACCGTGCTTGGGAAAAAGGTTCCGGCAAAGCACTCTGGGATTTGAATCCCGACGATTTGAAAGGCAAAATGCCGAAGTTTCTGCCCGATGTGCCGGAAGTCCGCGAGGACTTCTGCGATTATCTCGGCGAAGTTCTTGCATTGGACGGTGTATTGCAGCGGTTCATCGAAAAACTAAAAGACATCGGTGAACTTGATAACACCATCATCGTAATGAGCGGCGACCACGGTATTCCCGGCTTTCCGCGCGGCAAATGCAACCTGTACAATTTAGGAACGGAGGTTTCGCTGTTCGTCCGTTATCCCGAAAAAGTCAAACCGGACAGAACCGTTGATGACTTTGTCAATATGATGGACATTGCGCCGACACTGCTCGAAATTGCCGGTCTGACACCGCCGGAATGTATGACTGGCAAGAGCATCGTTCCGCTGCTGTATTCCGAAAAGAACGGGCAAATCGACAAGGAACGTGATTATGTTGTCACCGGCAGAGAGCGGCATTACGACAGTGCCAGACCGGATTTTACGCCGTATCCGCAGCGGGCTTTCCGCACAAAGGACTTCCTGTATATCCGCAACTTCGCACCGGAACGCTATCCGATGGGCAATCCTTATCATCATGAAACCGGCGATTCTCCCGAAACAATGGCAAAAAAAAGTGCTGACACCGGTTATGCATTTCCCGATTTGGACGGAAGTCCGACAAAGACGTGGATACTCTTGCGGGAAAACGAACCGCAGTGGAAACCGTATTTTGATTTCGCTTTCGGCAAACGTCCAGCCGAAGAACTTTACGACCTGCGGAAAGACCCCGATTATCTCGTCAATGTTGCAGAAGAAAAACAGTACGCCGAAGTTAAAAAGGAATTGTCGGAACGTCTGATGAAGGTCTTGACAACAACGGGCGACCCAAGAGTGACCGGAGACGGACTAACATTTGAAAAACCGCCGTATGCGGGTAAAGACACGCTTGATACGACAATGCCCCGAAATCAAGGCAGCCGATAACGCTTCGATAATTCCTTCAACTGAAGATTGTTTCGCTGTCAACGCCGGTTGATAACCGTTCTCAATGAGAACTTGCGACACCGCCGGACTTATACTGACAATTTTCGTTTTATGTAAGTCATTGCCGAATAAGCGGATAAGCGATTTCGCCGCTGCCGGACTCATTGCCGTTGTCCAATCGATTTTTCCTTCGGACATCATAGCAGCAATTTCCGGTTCGACTTCTTTTACGTCAACGCTTTGATAAACGGTCAATTCTTTGACTTTCGCACCGAGTTCCGTTAATCCCTTTTTCAGCACATCTTTACTGCGGCTGCCGCGTATTATCATAATAAGCGGGACTCTGCCTCTGCCCTCCGGATTATCTTTGTAATTCTTATATCCGGTTTTATTTAGTCGTCTTTTGAATTCTTCGAGGAGTCCTTCGGCATTAAATGTTTCAGCGGGAATCATATCTGCATCCCGTTTGATATACGACTTTAGTGTTTCATTTGTATCCGGACCTACAGCGGCAAAATCTGACATGTATAAATCAAACGGAATTCCATCGCATTCTTCTTTTACTCTATCGAAAAAGAATTTCACTCCGTTGGAACTTGTGAATACCAAAGCACTCGCCGCAAAACACCAACTGTAGTCAAAAATAACATCGTCAACTTCGTCCCAAGAATCCGGCGGCAGAATTTCGATAACCGGCTGAACGTAAACTTTGAAACCGATGTTTTCCAACTGCGATTTCATCGGCTCGGTTTGCTGCGCTGCCCTTGTCAGTAAAACCGTTGCTGTCATCGCTGCTGTATAATTTCCGCTGCGAGATTGCGGTAGTCCTCCGCGCCGGTCGAGCGGGTATCATAACCGAAAATCGGTTTGCCGTGACTCGGTGCTTCTGCCAGTTTAACGTTTTTCCGTATTTTCGTCTTGAAAATATAGGCATCAGCGCAGACCAGCGGCAACTTATCACGTTGCGAAAAAAAGTTGGCGACGTTCTCCGAAACCTCTGCTGACATTACCGTGTTATCAAATATCGTCAGCAGAATGCCCGACAGTTTCAGGTTTTTGTTGAGCCGCCTTGCCACGACTTCGAGCGTATCAAAGAGCCGCATCAAACCATGAAGCGAAAAATAATGCGGCTGTAATGGCACGAAAACCTCATTCACAGAAGTCAAAGCGTTCAAGGTGAATAGCCCCAGAGACGGCGGACAATCGACTATCAGGTAATCAAACGTCATATCGTCATCTGCAAGTTCGTCCCGCAAAATTACTTCTCGTCCGACCGCACTTGCCAATTCGATTTCTGCCCCGACCATATCGAGGTGAGCAGGTATCAAAAACAAATTCTCGGCAACATGTAAACGGATATCGCGAAGTTTTAACTTACCGACTAGTACATCGTAGACGGAGGTTTTTCCTTCGGACTGTGTATCGATGCCGAAATGCAGGGTTGCGTGCGCCTGCGAGTCGAGTTCAACGAGACAAACTTTGAAACCGGCGGCGGCAAGGGCGGCACTGACATTGACAGCGGTTGTTGTTTTGCCGACACCGCCTTTTTGATTCATTATTGCAATGGAACGCATTTTCTCTCCGTAAAAAAACAAACGAACATAATAACCGCTCTTTCATTAGAGTTGTTCGGGAACCGACATTTCTGCGTAGGGTAGGAATCCAGAGGAACAGGTACAACCTTTCACGTCTAGATTCCCGCTTTCGCGGGAATGACGGTTTTGGAGTTTCCGAACAGGTCTATTTTATATTAACTTTGAAAAAAATCAAAGGGGAATAATCTTAACGATACAGATGAATCATATCGGGATGCTGCTGTGCATAATCCCGGATAACTTCGGCTATCTCCTGCGCCGCAAACGAGGAATCACTGCCGATTACACCGTTTTTCGGTATAAGCGGTTCGATCCAATTTTTGTCGAAGATTTCCAGTATTTTCCAATGAAGTTGAAGACCAAACATACCGTCGGTTTTACGGCAGGGAGGAATTAAAATCAACCGCTGCACCTTACTCACGTTTGCATTATTTCAACAGCGCGTCCAATTCGTTCAGGATATTTTGCGTGTTGCCCTTTTTCTTTTTTGGCGGTGCCGTCGCCGGTTTGGGGGTTTCTTCCGGCTTCTTCTCCGCCGCAGGAGCAGCCGCAACCTCGACCGGCTTCACTTCTTCTTTCGGTTCGGGCTTCGGTTCCGGTTTTACCTCTTCCGTCTTTTGGGGTTCTTCTTTTTTCTCAACGGCAGCAATTTCCGTATAGTTTGCCATTCCTTCGATTTTTGTGTTGGCGATAACGGAAAATAAAGTGTAAAGCATCGCACTGGTGATTTTTCCCGCGTCGGCAACTAGTTCGTAAGTGTAAAGTTCGCCGCCGATGGATGTTGCAACAATCCGCCGTTCAAGTTTTTTACCGCTGACGCTTTGCGATGCCCTGCCTGCTTTTCTGAACATAACGCCGACAATGTTTCCTAACTCGACCATTTCCACTTTTGTTTTGAAAAGATGCTGTGCCGAGTCCGCAAATTCTTCGATATTTTCTTTGTCCAAATCATCTAAATCTTTGGCGGCTTTGCTCTTCGTCATCATAATCATGTTGCTGCCTTTTTGAAAACGTATAACGGCATTGAAACCGGTTGGTGCTTTGCCTGCCGGTTTTCGGTCCCAGCCGATTGGGTCGAAGATAGTGATTTTTCCGCCGCCTTCCGGCGGGGCTGTTTCGTCTTCGCTCAATTTTACGAATTTCGATTTGTCAACCTGATACCATTGCGGTTTGCCATAACTTTTCTCGCCGGCTGTTTGTTTCTTGCCGCCGCAGCCGGAGGTAAAAACTAAAACAATGGAAATAAGGAAAAGCGGCGAAAAGCGAAAGACATTTGTTTTATGGATATTTTGGTACATTGTATCGACTGAATGTTAGGGACGATGCAGAAAATTAGCAACACATGAACAGATGCAGTATAACCGTTTCCGGCGGGAAAAGTCAACGGGGCAAAGAATTGGATGCGGAAATGTAGTTCGCCGGGTAGTCCTGTCAAAAACAGAGATAATGGTATAATAACGGCGTTGTTTTTACACTGTGTTTTTTACACAGAAATTCCGAGTTTATTTCAAGACCAGCATTTTCCGATATGAGTCAGTCAGTTGACCCTGCCGTTCC
>WRCR01000174.1 GCA_009783865.1 Planctomycetaceae bacterium
TAGGGAACGATGGTAAATTTCCACTGACGTTATTATACCATAAAGTTCGGAAAAAGTACAGGGCAGTTTCAAGGGGGTTGTTTGACAGGGGAAACAGTTTTAACCGCAATGAACACAAAGAACGCAAAATGTAACAAAAATTTTTTTACTCATAATCGCCATCTCTCATATTTACCGCAAATCGATTTCGCCGCTCTTGCCGAATTCAATCATGACCGGTCCGAGCAGTCCCGACATCAACAGCGGGTCATTCGCCGCAAATCCCTGAAACGCTTTGTAAGTCCAGTCCTCTGTTTCGCGCTCCGGCACAAGATACAAGTTCGTCTTCGTGAACCGCTTCTCTTTCGGCAAACCGGCATCTCCAATGAGACGATTCGCCCAGCAGTTAACCACTTCGATTTCCAGCAGGTTTTCGCCTTCTTTCACTGCCGAAGCAACGTCCGCCGTCCGCGGGAAAGTCCACAAAATACCGAGTTCCTTTCCGTTGACTTTCACGCGGGCAACATTATGCGCCGCATTGACCGAAAGCCGCATCGGATTACCAAGTTGCTCCTTGTTCAAAACGAAGTTCTTGACGTAAGTCGCCTTGCCGGAATAATACTTAATCGCCGGGTCGCTGTGTTCATTCCAGAGAATCAACTTGTTGAAAACCGTCTTTTCGGGACCGCCCCATTGCGGGTCGAACCGGACTTCCCAATCGCCAAGCAATTCAAGCGGTTTCGGCAACTCCGCTTTGACGGCGATTTTCTTTGCGGTGCTAGTCATCATATTATAATCGCCGTTTTTCCAAACGGTGTAATTGAATTGACCAGCAGGTGAAGGAAGTATTTCTAACCCTTTTTCAGGTGCATTGATTGCCATAATGTGTCCCTCGTTTTCCTGCTTCGTGAAAACAACGAACAGCGAACCGTGTGTCTCCATGTCAATCGCAACAGCCGTGCGGTCAGCATCAACCTTGCGGAATACTGCTGGTGTTATCGTTCCGTTTAAGGGATTCCAAATAGACGGCGTTTTATCCGCAACACGGAAGATACACTCCGCTTGTCTTTCTTTGCCGGTATCGATAATGAAATAAATGTCGGCATCCGGCAAGGTTCGGTGATGATATTCAAAGGGACCCTCAAAGTCCGGCAGTATTTTTTCTTCATCGAGGAAAAAAACAATAGATGAGAACCCCGTGTAGATTTTTCCCTTGCCGAATTTTTTAACTAACCCTGCTTTAAATGGCCCTGTTTTCGGAAATACTGTTTCTCCGGTATTATTATCCCAAAGAATATCCGCCGCTTCGGCAACTTCTTTGTCTTTTTGAACGTGGTCTTTCAAACCGGTTGAATGAACTGTCTTGTTATTGCTGACAACAACCGTTGCACCGTCTTTCACCAGTTGCACAATTTTCTGCAATGCTTCCGCCGGCAGAGTATTTTCAATCGGGTCAAGCACGAGAAATTTATAACTCATACCATTCGGCAAAACGATTTTTCCGTTGTTGACTGCCGTGCGGTTGACGAGGACTTCCGTATCGAGCAAATCGTAGGTATAACCCGCCGGAAGTTGCAATTTTGATTGAGGGTTCCACTTTTCGGCGCGCCCCCAGTTTGTGAAATTCTTATCGCTGACATAGACGCAGGCATCCGCCGTGAAAAGTCCCTGCTGCAAGAGATATTGACATCTTCCGAGATAAGTAACAAACGGCTTTGCTTCATTCCACCACGTTACATTCGTATTGATATGCGTACCGGCAAAGTACTCGAAACCGGGCTTGCCCAACTCCGGCGGCGATGCCGTAAATGTATGCCAGATAAACTTGTTTGCGCCGTCAATGAAATTCGAATCCGCCGCCGGTTTTAAGCGGGCGGGATACATCGTCCAATGTCTGACCATGTGCGTAAATGCTTCAACGGCGACTTCCCTCTTGCCGTAAATGTGAGCCGCCATTGCCATATAGCGCATATTGGAGCGGTTACCGAGATTCGATTCATTTACCCAAAATTCTCCTTGCGGAAAATCGTTTTCGCCGAGGAACGACAGTGAATCCGCTTCTCGGAACATCGGCTTCTGCCGGGGCCACGGTCCGCCGTTTTCGGAATGCCAAACGATTCCCCGCTCATTGCATAGTTGCCCTATCTGGGCGTAGCAATGCTTCTGAAAACAATGACTAACCGTGCGGTAATAATCGCTGAGAAACCGCTCGGTCTTTTCGGGGAAATCAACGGCATAGCCAGCCAATGCGGGCAAATAACGCAGAATGTCATATCCGTTCTGTTTTTCAAATGTTTCGGGAAAGCCGGGTGTCCAATCAGGCGCGCTGCCTTCCCAAGAAACGTTATAGAAATGTGTGAGCGTTTTACCAGCGAGGTCACCGGCATCTTTGATTAACTCATCTCCGATTAAATGAAAATACTTTTTGCAGGCAGCGGCATTGAGAATGTCAACCGCGCCCACATCGCCGACAACTTCGCTGCCGAAACGCAAAAGCGTCCAGTCGCCCGCAGGAACGTCCCATTCCAGTTTGCCGTTTTTCACTTTGTCCGACAAGTTAATCACTTCTGAAACAACAATCGGCTCTTTACCTTTTTCCGTTTTGAACGGCTCTGCTTTTTTCGATAAATCGTTGAGGTCGCCCTTCTCTGATTTTGTCTTAACGGCAATGAGCGCAACCTCGCTGTAATAACGTTTGTCTGCCGGAATGGTTAATTCGGCGGTGAATTTCGTTTGTCCTGCAACGCCGGTTGATGCCCAGCATAATTCTTTGGGACCTTCGTCTTTCATATCCCAAGGTCCGCGCAAAAGACCGCCGGTGTTTGCAATGTTGATGCTCACTTGCAAGCCGAGACGCGCTGCTTCCTGTATCATGTGTTTTACCATAGTCCGCCATTCGGGACTCATGAACTCGTACTTGATTTGCAGCGGAACCGGCACGTGGTTTTTGGAATCGAAATCATCGTGATAGCCGCGGGAATCGAAAAACAAAAGTCCGCCGAAGCCGTTTTTCTGCATCGCTTCGAGGTCATGAGTGATTTGCTCTTTACTGATATTTCCCTTGAGCCACCAGTAATAGCACCACGGTTTGACTTCATTCGGCACCTGCTCGAAAGATGATTTATCAAGTGAGGTCTCGGCGGCAAAGACAAACGGAACAAGCGAAAATAAGAAAATAAAAGTTAGAATGTGTCGCATAGCGGGCTTCCTTTGTAAAACAATGAACGAAAAACAAGTACAAACTCTACCAGCCGATAACCATGTTGGATTCAATGACCTTCTTTGCCCGGTCTAAATCTGAACCGGTATGCTGCATGTAGAGACGGATGGCGTGGACTTTATCCCCGGCTGCCTTTGCCAGACAATCGCGGGCTGTGTCGCAGGGGTTGGTATTTCCGCAAATTCCTAGTGCGGATTTGGAAATCACCCACGCATCACGTGGACGTTTTGTGACGCGGATAATCTCCTCTGTCGGATAATAGTCGTAAAGTGTATCACGCGCCTTGCTTTCATCGTCAGCCCAAGCGATTACAATATGCGCCTGCGTCTCTATTTCAAATAATGCCATAACTGTTCCTTTCAAAAAAGTGTTAAATATAACCGCCGCAATGGATTACAACGGTTTATTTCTTCAGTAAAATACTTCGTGAACCGCAGGTCAATGAAATCCCGTCCGGTTTCACTTCAAAAATGAGCGGTAATTCCGGTGTCAACGGTTCGAGTTTTAAGTCCTCCAGCGTTTTCGGTAATTCCTTGTTTTCGAGTTGAAAACGTTTAACCGCAAACGCAGTCCGCAGAAGTTGCCGTTCTTGTTCGCTGTTTAACATCTGTTTGAAAATCACGAGTTCGGCTGCCGTCAACGCATCTCCGAGAATATCACCGGCTAATACAGAGCGGCTGTTCACCATCATAATTGCTGCCGGATTCCTGCTAAAATCCTTCATTGATTCTGTCATCTTTCGATTTAGTTCGTCCAGCACTTCCTTATCTGTTTTGAGAACAACGGTTTGCATATCTTCCGGTTTAATGCTTTTCGCATAATCGGCAAATTGTATATTCAACTGTTTTGCGAGCATTCCCCAGTTCACGAGCGGCACTACATCGCCTTTCTTGCCCGCATGATGAGTAGGAATGTCAAGTGATTCCACAAATGCAACAGCGTCGTTCATCGAAGAAATCATATCGAGAACCGCATATTGCATTATCTTTAGGAAGGTTTGCCGGTCAATCCAAGGCGGCAACGCCTCTAAATCGGCGATGGCACCGTCCAAGTCCTCTTTTTTCCAGTCGGTAGAATTAGCCAGCGTGTCCAACAAAGTGTTTCTGCCAGCAGAAAGCGCGGAAAAGTTTGAGCCGAATTGCGACGCTAACTCTTCGGGATTAATATCCGGCTGCGGTTTTGCCGCAATCGCTTCCATCTTGTCTTCAAAGTCGGAAAAATCGAAAAAGATGAAGACGGAACGTTCCAGCCGCAGTGCCGCTGTTATATCTTTCCATGCTTCGGCATTTTGATTTGCCCCAAGCCGCTGCATTGCCCGCACCCGCAGCGACTCCGCAAGTTTTCGGTGAAAATTCAGCGCGTCGCTGGAAACCGATAATAACGCCAATTCGTTTTCATTGCGGCGCACCATCGGCAGGAAATAATGTTCTTTCATCACCGCGTTTTGCAGAATATCGAGTCCGCCGTTCACTTTGTCTAACCATTCTTTCATTTTCGGCTGGTCGTCGATTTTCCACGGCGACGAAGCAAGTTTGGCAACATTTCCTGCTTCACCGAGATAGTATTGCGAGTAGTCCGTCCAGACGGCAGTCGGTTCGTCACCGGGATTCAAGCCGAGTTTCCGGCAGGTTTCCTCGTATTGCCATTCCCGTTTGCCGGCGGGGTTGCTAAACATTGCTTTACCGTAGGCGGCAAGAACTTCTTTGAAGCCGTTGTCTTCCGGCGCGGCAGGCGGGAGATGTTCTTTTTCAATAACGGTGAAAAAGTCCACGTTTCCGTTTCCTTTTAGCGGTCCGGTAATCACGGTTGTTTCGGGCGAAACTTTCAGCGGAACGCCTTTCCAGCAGACATAGTACGTGCCGACCCCCGCAGCAATCATTGCTATGATGAGTGTCAGACAGCCGCAGCCGCAGCCCCAAAGCCAGCAGCCGCAGCCGCTTCTTTTTTCCCGGAAGTCCTGCTGTTCCTGCCAGGTGTTGCCCTGATACGGCATGGTTTGACTATTCGTATAAAAATCGTTTTGATAATTACTCATCGTGTTTTGAAAAGTTAGGGGCAGTGAACATACATTTCGTATTATTACCGGTTTTATTTGAAAAATCAACGGCGGAGAAATTTGGGGAAGACAGTAGAACTTGCTGGTCCCCGCGGCAAGTTAGGGGACTGCACTATCTCTTGCAAAACCGGTTTTTTATATTATAATCACCCCCATGTTTTATCAATTTTCACGCGGGCGTGGTGGAACTGGCAGACACGCCGGATTTAGGATCCGGTGCCTCGCGGCTTTGGAGGTTCGAGTCCTCTCGCCCGTAATTACTTGTACTATTAGGCATGCAGGAAGCAGCAGAAAAAATTATCCGTATGATTCAAAAATCCCTTTCAGAACTTGCAAACTTCGTCGAAGGCAATCTTCTCGGCAACGCTGGCCATATCATTACCGGCGTTGCACCAATACAGAGCGCAACAGAAAACGACATCACATTTCTGGAGAAAGCAGACCGCATTTTGCTTCTCAAGGATTGCAAAGCGGGTTGCGTCATCGTTCCATTCGGAACAAATCTTGACGGTATATCCGTCATTCAAGTCGAAAATGCTCTCGAAAGTTTCAAGCAAATCGTTCTGTTATTTTCGCCGCAAAGAGACGAAAATGTTCATGGAATCAGCAGTCGGGCTTTTGTTTCACCGGCAGCAGTTCTTGGCGACAATGTTGCTATCGGACCTTTTGTACTCATCGACGACGATGTAAAAATCGGCGATGACGTTATGATACATTCCGGCGTTCAAATCGGAGCGGGTACGAAAATCGGCAGCGGCACCGTTATTTTCTCCAATGCCGTTCTATACCGCAATACGCAAGTCGGAGAGCGGTGCGTGATTCATTCCAACTCGGTTATCGGTGCCTTCGGTTTCGGCTATGATTCATCTTCCGGTCAGCATAAACTTTCGCCGCAGTTCGGAAATGTTGTCATCGGAAATGATGTCGAAATCGGTTCTTGCAGTACCATTGACCGGGCAACCTACGGTTCAACAATCATCGGAGACGGAACGAAAATCGACAACCTCGTAATGATAGGTCATAACTGTAAACTGGGAAAACACAATTTGATTTGTGCTCACACCGGCATTGCAGGCAGCACGACAACCGGCGACCACGTTGTAATGGCGGGGCGTGTCGGCGTGAAAGACCACGTTCACATCGGCAGCGGAGCAGTTCTCGGCGCAATGTCGGGTATCATGGCGAATGTGCCGGAAAACGCCCGATTGGTCGGGATTCCCGCAACGCCGGAAAAAGAACAAATGCGGATTCAGGTAGCCCTTCACCGCTTGCCCGAACACCTGAAGGAATTCAAGAAATTCGTGAAGGAAGTCGAATCGCTGAAAACCGCTTTGAAGAAAACAGAGTGAAAAAGCAAAACCTTTCACTCTCTCATTCTTTCATTAGGGATGTTCGGGAACCTACATTCCTGCGTAGGTAGGAATACAGAGGAACAGGTTTATAACCTTTTACGTCTAGATTCCCGCTTTCGCGGGAATGACGGTTTTGGAGTTTTCGAACATATCTACCATTCACTATTAACTATTAACTTCTTCCACTCCGCTTTGACACATTCGGCAAACGCTTCCAAGCGGTCATACTTGTTCACCCAAGTGGTGTATATCACGCCGCTAAATCCTTTGTGAACAGCGGCATCCTGCATCCAGTCACGGATTTTTTCTATCGGTTCCCCGTCGTAATATCCGGCGATAATCTGCGGATTACCCTGTTTTGCGAAATGAGCAAGCGAGTCCTTGCGGATAGCCGGATTTGAATTCCAGTTGCCGATAATCACATCCTTCGGCAGTTTTTCCCATGAACCGTACCACGGACCGTCACCCTTAACGAGGTAGTACTTTCCCGTCTTTTCAGAATGGGTTCGGCAAGCGGTTCAGGAATTAGTACTCCGTCTTTGACGATGAACGGCGCATCGACGACGGGTTGTCCTTCGGCAAAGTTAGGGTCGACCATCAGAATGGAGTTCGCATATCCGATTGGACAGACGGCGGCGATACAGTCGATTTTTAGACGGCGGCATTCGTCACGAAACCGTTTGACGTTTTGCTTATAGCGGTTGACTGTCCACGCATCGGACTTGGGGTCGCCGAGTATGCCGGAACTGAACTTGGTATCGGTCAGCAGAACGCCGTTGTATCCGGCTTTGGAAGCCCGATTCAACAGTTCGATGCCCTTATCGACATTCGCTTCGACAAGCAAATTGGTTGACAGAAAAAACCAGAGTCGGAGTTCCTCCGCAGAAACGGAAATAGTCGGACAACCTAGCGTGAGCAGCAGGAAAAGAAAGATTCGAGGCATAACATATTCCTCTGTGTTTTTCTATGTAAAAAGGAGCAAAAGACAAGCTATTATATCATTTTTGTATTTGAAATTGCAGTATTTTACAGATTTCTCAAATCGCCCGGCAACCGGCAGCATCACTTCTCCTGCACATACTTCCCGTCCTTCCAAATCCACACGGGTTGTACGAGAAGCAAGTCGTCGGGAACTTTGCGTCCGGCAATCAAGTCCTGAAAGACCTCCATCTTTCGCTGCCGCAAAGCGTCA
>WRCR01000175.1 GCA_009783865.1 Planctomycetaceae bacterium
GCGACCGGCTGCGAACCGAGAACGCCGACATTCCGTTTAGCCCAATCGGTGTCGGTTGCCGTGTATTCATTCATACGGCGGTACGCTTGGTCAATTCTCGTGTAGAGGACGAGTTCTGAAGCGCGGACATCTAGCCGGTCGGGTGTGAACTCCCGCAGGAGCGCAATCGGATTATGTCCCAGTTGCCGCCAGCGTATTGGGTCGAGAGACCGGAATATATCAATTACCTCGGGATGCCAACTCCACCAGAGGTTGTCGGCAAGGGCGAGACACTTGTTGTAAAGCGTTTGCGGAGTAATACCGGAAAACCGCACAGGACTGTTTTTCTGTATGTTAGACATGGTTTCGGATAGGAATTAAGGGATTGCGTCAAATGTAATCTGCAAACAAAATATCTAATTAGAAGTATAACATGGAAAAAATCACTTGGCAATAGGAAAAAGGAGCAATTTTATTTAACCGCTTTTCCGGCATAATCGGAAAAAATCATACATTTTACCAATTTTTCTTAATCGAAACGGTTTGTATAACCGATATAACTGACACGATTATATTGCCGCTTTCCTTTCGGCTTGCGGCTGTTGTTTATCGCCATAACTGAACGGACGAATAACAATGAAAACCTCCCTCCCCGCTGCTGCAATTTTGCTAGTTTTTGCCGCTGTTTTGCCGGTATCCGCACAAAATCCAATGCTAAATCCGGTACCAAAGACAACACAGGTTCCGGTACAGCAAAATCATACTTTGCCGTATCCCGTTCAAACTGCCCAGTATATCAGCGATACCCAGAATCCCAATCCGCAAAACAACGTTTCGCAGGTGCAGTACGCCCAGTTCAGCACGCCGAGTGCTGTCCCGCTGCGTTTTGCTGAAGCACCGGCAGAAAAATCATCCTTTCCTGTAGTTAGTCCTCTTCCGGCTGAAAACAAAATTACGAAAGACGCTATTACAAAAGACGTTGTTGCGAAAAAGTATGTTCTCAAGAATGACTATGTTCTAAAGAACATTGCTCCCGATGTTTTTGAACGCCGCTTTTTTGAAAAACTCGGCAGCAGATTCGTGCCGGTTAAAACTGTTGAGAACTTACAGGAGACGGTAAGTTTTCAACTGCCCGGAAAAGACGGAACGAAGGTTGACCTTTCGCTCAATCGCAAGACCGGCAATATATCGGTTAGCGGAACGGAAAACATGGTCAACGATACAGTCAAAATCGTGCAGTTACTCGATGTACCGCTTGATTCGGCTGGAACTTTAACAGAGTTTGTCGAAGTGCAGAAAAACAGCGGCAAGACATCAACGCAAGCGGCGCAACTTATCGGGCAACTAACACAGAAAGCCGTTGCGGAAGCAAATCCGATGATAACTCAGAATCAACAGCAGGCGCAGTTTCGACCGCAGCCGCTGCCGAATCAGCAAAATGAACCCGTCGCAAGATTTGGAGGGCAAAACACAGGAACTCAAAATAATGCCGTAAATACTGTGCTGGGACTCGCCGAAAACAATGCCGGTATAGTCGGACCCGTTCAAATTACCATCATTGAGGGCTTGGATACGATGGTCATCAAGGGCGACCCAAGAGATGTCGCCGCCGTCAAGAATATGCTCAAGCAAATCGAAGCAATGAGTTTGGAATATGAGCCGGTCATTGAATTGGTCGGTTTGAAAAATACTGATTCGTACCGCGTCAATATGATAGTGCAGACGCTTTATGCACAGGTTTATGCAGCCCGCAAAGGCAATATAACGATGCTGCCGCTGATAAAGCCGAACACAATTTTGATTATCGGCAAGAAGGAAAGTATTGACACCGCAAAGGATTTAATTGAAAAACTTGATACAGAAGTTCAGCCGGGCAGTGATTTTATCATTATCCGATTGAAAAATGCTTCATCCGATGCGCTGGCACCGCAGATACAGACGCTTTACAATAATCGTCCGGGTGCCGGTCAAGGACTTGAAACGCAGATGGGTATCACAAGTGATTTTCGCACTAATTCGTTAATCATTCAGGCGAATCCGCGTGACCTAACGGATATTGTTACTATGGTACAGCAACTCGACACGCCCGGCAGTGATGCGGTCAATCAAGTCAAGACCTTCCAGTTGAAAAATGCAATGGCTACGGAACTTGCATCGATATTGCAGAACGCAATCACAGGCAGTACTGCAACCGGCGGATTCGGCGCAGGTGCGGCAGCGCAGACAACCCGCTCAAGAAGCCCTATGTTTGTTGAGATGAATACTTTGGATGGCGATGGCAATCTGCAAAAAGTCAGCGTGTTGTTCGATGTTCGTATTGTTGCCGACACGAGAAGCAACACGCTCATTGTTTCGGCACCGATGGATAGTATGCCGCTCATTGAAGCACTGATTAAACAACTCGACCAACTGCCTGCTGCTGAATCGCAGATTAAGGTCTTCACGCTGGTGAACGGCGATGCATCCAATCTAACAACGATGTTGACGAACTTGTTTGCAACTTCGGCAACCGGCAGCTTCGGTGCAGGCGGTGCGCAGACCTCGCAGATTGCAACGGTTAGACCGGGTATTGAAGAAGGCGAAAGTACTTTGGTCGCAGTGCGTTTCCAAGCGGATACAAGAACGAACAGCATCATCGCCAGCGGAACTGCCGGTGATATGGCAGTTGTCGAAGCAATACTTCTGCGGTTAGATGAAGAGAACATGAATAATCGTAAAGTGATGGTTCTCAAGCCGCTCAATGCCCGCGCTTCGGATATTGCAACAGCGATTCAAAATTACGTTACCAGTGAACGGCAACTTGAGATTCAGAACAGCGGGACTTATTATCCGCAGAGTCCGGCGGAGCAGTACCGCAAAGATGTTATTGCTATTGCCGAAAATGTTACGAATTCGTTAATCATCAGTACGACTCCGCGGTATCACGAACAAATCAAAAATCTTGTTGCGCAACTTGATGAACGCCCGCTGATGGTAGCGGTTCAGGTTCTTATTGCCGACGTAACACTGCGGAATAACCGCGAACAAGGTATTGAACTCGGTTTGCAGGACTCGCTCTTGTTCGACCGAAGTTTAATGTCGGGGAATCCAGCAGCGATGGTGCCGGGCTTTCTCTTCGGAGACCCATCGACGGGATTGCCGCGCGGAAATGTCAACTCCGGTACAGTCGGAACTCAGGGTATAACAAGTTTGGGGGTCAACAGACCTTCCAGCGGCGGTTTCATATTCTCCGCTTCCAGCGAGTCCGTTAGCGTTTTAATCCGCGCTTTGGAAGAGCAAAGCAGAATCCGCGTGTTAAGTAAACCGCAGTTGACGATAATGCACGAGAATGTTGGTTCGATTTCGGTAGGACAGAAAGTCCCATACGTCACGTCAACTTCTACCAACAACGTAGGCAATATGCAGACATCGACGGCTTTCTATGAAGTTGGAACAATACTTGACCTTCTGCCCCGCATTATGCCGGATGGAGTTGTTGCCCTTGGTATCCATGCGGAACGTTCCAGCGTTTCGGAATCCGATGGAATTGTCATTGCCATTTCAGATGGAATTCCGATAACATCGCCGCGGGTTAATCAGGCAATTGCCGAAACGGTGATTCACGCAAGAGACGGTCAAACGATTGTCTTTGCCGGCTTGATTTCAGAAGAAAAATCAACTACCGAAAGGAGTGTTCCGTTTCTTAACCGGATACCCATTATTAAACATTTCTTTGAATATAAAACGACTAGATGTAACCGTTCTGAACTGCTCATCATTTTAACTCCGACCATCCTTCGGAATGAAATAGATGTTGAAATCATTCGGCAGCAGGAAGCGGCAAGAATGCACTGGTGTATTAACGATGTTGTCAGATTGACCGGCGTTTCAGGAATGAAAATGAGACACGATGAATGGACCCCGTCCGAAGTACCGATAATGCATGCTGAACCGGTTATCCTTGACGAAAAACTTTTGCCGAGCGAAGATAAGATTCAAATGATGTATCCTGCTCCGAGGTTAGCACCGACAGGCGAAGTTAAATAGTGAAACAATGATAACAGATATTGATATTTATATGAAAAACCTAACAGTTTCCGTTCTATTGTTGTTGGTATTCACGACTGGCTGTTCTTCTACTTCCTGGACGAAATCCAAGTGGTATAAGCCCGATATGTCTTCGCTTCTGCCAGCGGGACCGCCCGTGAAATCACTGGCGGCGTGGGAACCGGCAGTGCGTCATTCCGGTTTGGAGAAGCCGGAGAGAGGTTTCGGCGGACGTGTATATTTCTACGACGACGGCGGGACGAAACCGATTAAAGTCAAAGGATGCGTTGTCGTCTATGCTTTCGATGAGGAAAACCGCAAACACGACGACAACGCACCGACACGCAGTTATTTCTTCGCTAAAGACGATGTCAAGAAACTGTATTCCAAATCGAAATTGGGACATTCCTATAACTTCTGGATCCCCTGGGACAGCGAAGGACCGGATGGCAAATCGAAAAAGGTTTCGCTCATTGTCCGTTATGTACCAGACAAAGGTTCATCTGTTGTTAGTTCGCAGGCGGTAGTGTATCTGCCCGGCAAGGCGGGACAAACTGAAATGCTTGCAAAAGAAGAATGGAACAAGCGTCAAGAACAATTAGCGGTGTGGAACGTTAGGCATCTGGTGAATGGAATTATGCAGACATCTCATTCCGAAGAACAGATAAGCGAATTCAAACCTATCGAGGCATATAAACAAACATCGCTGCAAGAACGTCTTCTCGAAGAGAACGGCAATCGTCCTCAAATGATGAAGACAGCAACGATTGCAATACCAGCGTCGGTTAATACATCATTAACGGCTGAACAGCCACGCGAGATGATAAAAGACCGGAGCGGCGAAACAGAGCGAGTCCATGCGGTCAAGGAGTCCGTTGTATCCCCGCAGAGGTGAACCGTAGCCGCTCACGCCTCTGTCCCGTTTGATAGCGGACATTGTCATGTTGCCGCAGAATCCCATTAGCGAAGTGACGAAGGCAATCACGCCGGGCTGCCACCATTTCGTGAACGGCGTGAAATACCACAGCAAAACACCGAGAAGTGCCGTCGTTGCCGCTCCGCCCAAAACGCCTTTCCAAGTTCTTGTCATGTTGATACGCGGCGCAATGATGTGTCTGCTTGAAACCTGCGACCAAAGATATTGAAAGATATCTCCGAATTGAACGATGACGACAAAGAAAAACAAAAGACGGAAATGTTTTCCGCTTGCCTGCGGAATGTAACTCGGCGCAATGCTTTCGAGAACGGTATTTTCTACGCCTTTGTCAATGAGCGGTGACGACGGTTCGATTTGCTGAACGGCAGCATTGGGAAGGTCTATCGTCAAGAGTGCGGGGGCATAACTCATTGCATAGACGCAGACAATTAAGCCGAGTTGCAGTTTTGCGGTGCGTTCCAGAAAGCGTTTTGGGTCGTCGGACATTGCCATGAATCCCGGCAGAACGAGAAAGACGTACGCTGGCAAAAGAACGGAAAAAAAGCGATACGGCGGAAGTCCGGTAATGCTTTCAAAACCGTCAGGATTAATTCCGGTCAATATGAATTGCAGCGGTGTGAAGAATATGTAAATCCAGAACAGTGTTTTATGGTCGACGGGACTTTTCGGAGTCAGCGTGATGTATTCCCGAAGAATACCGATGGCGAGAAGGAAGAACAAGAGTGAGGTTGCGAGCGGTCCAAACATGAAGACGCAGCAGAGAGAGCCGAAGAGTATCCACCATGCCCGCAGCCGTGAGCGGAAGGTATCGAGGATTGCGGGGTCGACTCCGAATTCCTCGTATCGGCGGAGCATTTTTACGCCGCAGGAGGCAGCGATTAGGAGCAGGAGTACGCCGCAGAGGAAACTGTTGGTTAAAACGTCCATTAAAAGTTTGTTATCAAAATTATGAAATATACGGATTCGCAAATTCGCCGATTACCCGACGGTTGATTATACACTATGGCATCGGAAAAATGAACATCACGATTACAGACCGTTTTGCGCAATCGTGTGTTTGCAGTTCTGTGTTGACACTCTTATCGTCTCTGATAAAATAACTGCCGTATGCAAAAGAAAATCGTCTTCATCATTCCCACTCTCGACCAATGCGGAGCGGAAAAACAAATGACACTCCTCGCCGTTCATCTGCCCAAAGATGAATTCGAGGTTCACGTCATCGCCTTGACACGCAGCGGTCCTTATGCAGAACAACTCGAAGCGGCAAACATTCCGCTAACGCTCATCGGCAAACTTCTGAAAATCGACCCGCTTGCATATCTGCGCTTGAAGAATGCTATCCGCCGGATACAGCCCGACATAGTACACACTTGGCTCTTTGCCGCCAATTCTTATGGGCGGCAAGCGGCGTTGTCCTGCAAAGTTCCGCATATCATCGCCGGTGAAAGATGCGTCGACCCTTGGAAAAGTCCGCTGCACTTTGCTGTCGACCGGCACTTGGCGAAATACTCCGTCTGTATCATCACGAACAGCACCGGCGTTAGGGACTTTTACACGCAACACGGTTTGTCGGCAGACAAGTTTGAAATCGTTCCTAATGCCGTTGTGCCGCCGAAAAATTGCAAGCCCTATACAATAGAAAAAATCTTTTCCGAGTTAGGCACAAACCCCGAAGAACCCGGCGGCAATTATCACCCTGTCCGCAGCACGGAATATCTGCCGGAAGAAAGAACGTACAGAACCGTTTCTAATACGGATGCATCGCGGCAGCGTCCGTTTATTATCGGTGTTGTTGCCCGGCTGTGGGCGCAGAAAAGAATTCAGGATATTCTTTGGGCGTTTGAATCGTTACAAAGCATCAATTTCAATTTTCACGCTTTTATCATCGGAGACGGTCCGGAACGGGAAACGCTGCTGCGAATGAGAGATAACTGGTGTCTCAATCATTGTGTTCATTTTCTCGGTGAAAGAAACGATGTGAATCGAATTATGCCCTGCTTTGATGTTCTCTTGAATTGCAGCGGTTATGAAGGACAATCAAACTCGATTCTCGAAGCGATGTCGCTGGGCATACCGGTAATTGCGACCGACATTGCCGGAAACAAGGACCTGGTAATAGACGGCGAAACCGGTATATTGACACCGGACGGCGGCAGTGATTTCCGTTTGCGCCGCAGAACACTGGTAAAAAAAACGCTGCACTTATTGGAAAACGAAGACCTGCGAAAGGAAATGGGCAGCAACGCAATAAAACGTGTTGCCGAGCATTTTTCGCTGGAAGCGATGATTCAGCGGCATGTTGAAATTTATCGAAAGTGTTTTCGTTGATTGGCGTTGCTTGCGCGTCACCACTCTGATTGTTATAATCACGTCCATTGCTGCTTCCTTTTGTCCTTAATTTTTCCTAACCGATTGAAAAAATGTCAAACCGCTTCTTCATTTTGTTCTCGTTTCTTTACCTACTCGGTATCGTTATGTCCGCTTCTGCACAACAGGTCAACGATTGGGAGAATCCGCAACTACTCGGCATCAATACCTTGCCGCCGCGCTCTTCCGCTGTCGTACCGTTCTACAACGGCAATGAGAAGGACTGCGTTATCCTCAACGGCGACTGGAAATTCTCGCTGGTCAAAAAACCCGCCGACAGAATTCCCGACTTCGCCAAACCGAATTACGACGACTCAAAATGGCTCAACCTGCCGGTGCCGTCGAATTGGCAGGTGCCGAAGTTCATCGGCAAACTTAAGGAACACGAACCGGCAAACCTCGGCGGACTGGTTGACGACTATCCGAATTA
>WRCR01000176.1 GCA_009783865.1 Planctomycetaceae bacterium
CGTTCCGGCAGCATGGCGATACCGTTCTTTTCGGAATCGGAACCATTGAGGCATCGACCATTCTGCTCGGCGGCACCATCAATGCCGGAGTCCACTTGCCGCCGCCGCGTGTTTCCGAAATCAAGACACTTGATTTCATCGGTTCAGCAACAATCGGCGACCTGCGCAACGAAGGGCTTGGCATCACGAAAATGTACATTGACCTGAATCCGGCGGCGGCTCAGGAAGCCGACTTAATATCGGTGGACGGAACCCTGACACTCACCGGCGAAACAACAGGCAATCGGACACTCAACGACCTCGATACTTCGGCAATCGGGAAATTCCTGATTGCTCAAACGACGGGCGGCATTCTCGGTTGGGCTGATTCGGGTATGACAGGCGAGTTGGTGCAGCGGCAAATGATTACCGAGAATTTCGACACTCTTGTTGCGGGCAAGGCAGTTAATACTTATCGTTTCAATATTTATTACACAGTCGAGAATTATGACGAAATTAACAACGTTTATCGGGACGCTTATCTAAATATCGCTCTCACCGAAGGACAACTCGTTTGGAACGGTACAAATGCCGATGTTTATGGCTCAACGACGAGCGGCGACAACTCGTTCAAAAACAAATGGGTCAACGACCCCGCGTATAACTGGGAGAACTATGACGGACTGGATGATTACACTAGACCTATCTCAGAAGTCGCCCTGCGATTCCGTCAGATGGACCGTGTCGTCTTCGACAGTAAAGCCGATGCGGCGAGGCAGCCAGAATGGGAAGAGATTCGTAAGAATATAGAAATCATTACACATACGTTTGACAACACGCCGGGGTCTCTGGACCAAGCAACTGTTCGCGATATGGTGGTACTCGGCGGCGGTACGTTCCGTTTCACCGGTAAAGGAATCAATGGTGTTTTCGACGAAGAATGGTTTGCCAAAGAAGATGAGTACCAGGGCGGACAACTTCTCGTCAGCGGTTACAGTACGGTGCTTTTCGATAACGAACCTAATAACTTCCAGCGCGGTATTGTATTGCAGGACGGAGCAATCGGGTTTTCGGACGAAAATCAACTTGGTACATTATGGGAAGTTGACCCTGAGAACGATGAGCAAAAGACGACTCGCGGTATTCTCGTTTATGGTTCCAATTCTTACGGACTTTTGTATGTCAACGCTGACGGCAAGACACTACAGGTTCCAATTGTCATTCAAGAGTCAAATTCCGAATTTATCGTCAACACCGACGGCAATGATTTTGGAAACAACGACCCTGATGACCTTAACCGCGTGAGCGGCAATTACGACCTGACGATTGCTTGGGTGAACGATGACAGCAAAACGATGGTCAAAACCGAAGACGGAGACATTTATAGACAAAACGGAATTTCCGGCGCGGGCAAACTCGTTAAGGAAGGAAGCGGAACACTGACATTGGCAGACGAAAACTACTACGAAGGCGGAACCGATATACTTGGCGGAACAATCGCCGTCGCAGCGGATAACCGTCTTGGAAAATCAGACAGCCGAGTATATTTTGACGGCGGTACGCTTAACGCAATGGAGTCGTTTGCAACAGACCGCACTGCAATACTCGATGACAACGGCGGAACACTCGAAGTCAATTCCGGCAAAAATTTAACATGGAATGCACTGGTAACGGGAACCGGTAATCTAACGACTACAGGTCCCGGAACCGTTATCCTGAAGAACACTGCTAACGAATACACCGGAAACACTGTAGTTGCAGAAGGACGGCTTGTCGCCGAAGGAATTGGAACACTTGGACCAAACAACCCGTTGCGGTCTATCACGACAACGCTGCTCAATCCCGATACGAAAGAGCGGTCGGTTCTGGAACTGCGGTTGAACAACTCGGAAACGTTGAATCAAACACTGCTCGGCAGCGGTGAAGTACAAAAAACCGGAACCGGCGACTTGGTATTCGGACAAAGCAGTGATGAATTCAGAGGCAGATTTAATTTCAATGATGGAAATGTGTACCTGAACAATGCCGAATTCCGCAATTCAGATTCGTTTCTCGTCGGAACAGGCACTACACTCTATGGAACCGGTTGGTTAGGCAGCCGCGGAAGCGAAGGCGGCATAATCCAAAAAGGAGCAAAATTGATTCCAAACGGCGTGATTGCTAATGACCCGAACATCAATCCGACAGCGGCGTTTCTGAACATCAGCGGAGATTTGAGTTTTGAAAGGAGCAGTTTATATCAGGTCGTTCTCACGCAATACAACGATTCGACCTACGACCCCGAGAACCCAAACCGTATGAGACCGGTAAACGATAAAATCATTGTCGATGCAGGCGGCACCGTAACAATCGATGATGGTGCCGAGTTGGAAGTCCTGATTGATTACTGGGCAGACAATCTCTCGGAGTATGATTTTGGAGAATCGACATCAGGTAAGTTCACTATCATTGATGCCGAATATGGAAACGTTGACGACCCTGATACTAAGTTCGTCTTGCACGACATGGAATTACCGCGCGGTGTTGAACTATGGCACGGTTGGAACGACTCGCTGTATCAACTCTGGTTCGTAGGTAACCCGTCTGGCGGATTTGTAGAAATCGGCATCACGCATAACCAGAAGGAAATCGGCAAACAACTTGATTACTTGACACAAATGAAAGATCCAGGTATAAGGGAACTGATTCGCATTCTGTCGCAAAAAGAAATTACTGATGATATGGTACGTGATGTATTGGGGCAATTAGCCGGAGATTTACGTGCGAACTCACTCGGTATGGCACTCAAGACACCATGGCGGCATCCGTTCAACCGAGTTGATCGCGACATGTTCCCCAGACAGTTCGATCCATGCGCACCTATCACCTGTCGTCCGGAATACAAATACAAAAAAGAATTCTGGGCTGAAGGATTTGCTCGGTACGCAAATACACGATACGACGGCAACTCCTACGCCAATAAGATGCGTCGGGAAGAATAGCAGTAGGTTTCGACCAGCGCATTTGTGATTATTCACTGTTCGGTGCGGTGTTTAACTATTCGGCACCCAAACTGTACCAAGCCACAGGTCGGGCGGAAGCGAACGACTATGAAATCGGATTATACAATTTGACAAAACTCACGGGAACGGTTGACCTTAGGTCGTACTTCGGCTGCTCGCATCAGGATTACGACTTGCGGCGGCATGTTTACATTCCTGCCGGTTCGCGGTATGAAGCCGTGTATGATTCCTACCGAAACAAGACCCGCGGCAATATGGTCGCAATGAGTTTTGAAATGCTTCGTCCGATGGACTATAATGAGCGCGTGACCATTTCACCGCTTGCCGCACTGGATTATGAACATGTTTGGCAGAAGGGATATGCGGAATCCGGCGGATTAACGGCACTGCGGTACGATGATGCTGACCTTGAGCGTTTGACTTTTCGGTTCGGAGTAAACACAAAGGTATTTATGAATAAACGATTCGATATGCTTGCGAGGCTGCAATACGCGACGCTGTTGAATCGTATAGGGTATCCGCACAGCGGCAGTCATTTCGTCAATGCGACGGTTGACGGTGTACCAACTGCCGACATTTGCGGCAGCCGTGTCGGGCATGACCGTCTGATAATCGGAGTCGGCGGCGAATATTATTTGAACTCGAAACGGTCGTCATCTGTTCATTTCGGATATGATGCCGATATTTGGAAGCGTATGACGATGCACACGGGAAATATCAATTTTACACATCGTTGGTAAAATTGTTCCTGCCGCTAAAATTTGCGAACATCGTCCGCACATGACGTTGCAAGGTCGGACTCCGAATGAAATATATTTCAACCGAAGTGCCGCAAATACAAAACCGAGAATTGAAACGCGTCCTCTCGCAAATGCCGAAACTCCCGGCGCATCTCCGAGAACAAGCATCGCAGATAAAATTGACACGAAGATAAGAGTCCGCCTCGAATTTCTTGAAGGGCGAAAGCATCTGCCGATTATTCATATCTCACGAATCTAGAGCGTATCAAGAATTGGTGTGGACTGTTGGAATTCGCTTTCGTCATTCCCGCGAAAGCGGGAATCTAGACGTAGAGGGTTCACGTCTATTCTCTAGACCCCCGCCTTCGCGGGGGTGACGGGAATTTGTCCACACCAAATCCAAAAACGCTCTAATTCTGTCCGATTGCTAAAGAACCTTCTGCGCTGACAGTGCGTGCCGTATTCAAGTTCTGAACGAATCTGATAAAATAAAGACCGACAAACGGCGTTCATCGGTCAATTTTTAAAACGATAAATCGAAATTTCGTGAAAATTTAGTCGGTTTTCTCCGTCGTGGGAGGTACACCAAACTCCTGGACTGGGACAGCGCACCCAAATCTCCTGGACAGGCACAACACTACCCAAAATTTTTACGGCATTTCATTGCAAGCCGGTCAAGTCGGTGTTATAATTCTGTCAAATGGTTTGTTTATTGCCTCCTTTGTGTTGTAAATTTGGAAAGAATACAGATATGGAAAAAACAATTTTTGTGGTAGACGATAATGATACAAACTTGTCGATGGCAAAAGAGACGTTGAAGCATCTGTACCGGGTCATGACTATGCCGGCGGCGGCTAAAATGTTCACGCTTTTGGAAAAAATCACACCGGATTTAATCCTGCTGGACATCGAAATGCCGGAAATGGACGGGTTTGAAACTTTGCACAAATTAAAAAGCAATGATTTGCATGCGTCTATTCCTGTCGTATTTCTGACCAGTATGACTGATGCCGCAGTAGAAGCCCGCGGTTTTCAGTTAGGCGTGATTGATTTTATCACAAAACCATTTTCTGCACCTGTCCTGATAAACCGCATAAAAACACATCTGAACATCGACGAATTGATTCGTGAGCGGACGAAACAACTTCATCAAAAGACGATACAACTTCAAACATTACAAAACGGCATCGTGTTCGTACTCGCCAGATATGGTCGAAAATCGCGACCACGGGACAGGCGGTCACGTGGAACGCACAACTACCTATATCAAAGTATTGGTTGACGCAATGCTGGTACATAAGGTCTATGCAGACGAACTAACCAAAATGGATTTGGATTTGTCCATTTCCTCTGCGCGGCTGCATGACGTGGGCAAAATCACGATTTCAGATACGATTCTGAATAAGCCGGGAAAACTGACGGATGAGGAATATACAATTATGAAAACCCATGCTGCGGAAGGAGAACGCATCATAGACCAAATTGTTTCACGGACGGGAGATGCCGAGTTTTTGCATAACGCCAAGTTGTTTGCAGGGTATCATCATGAACGCTGGGACGGAAAAGGTTATCCGCACGGGTTGATGGGAAATGAAATTCCGCTTCAGGGACGGATATTAGCGATTGTCGATGTGTACGATGCCCTTGTTTCGGTGCGTCCCTACAAGAAGCCGTTCACCGCCGAAGAAGCAGTCAATATCATCATGGAAAGCGCGGGCAAACATCTTGACCCGATTATTGCAGAAGTGTTTTATAAAGTACGTGACCAATTTGCAGCGGTGAAGGTTTAATGAAACGCAATCGTCTGATTGCATAAAACCATGAAAAAGAAAATTGCTATTACCCTTGTTATTACCCTGATTCTGCTGGTTGTCGGCGGGATAATAAGTACAGCGTTCCTCTCAACCAAAAAGGAGATTCTGCTTACCGCCGAAGAGCGGGAAGTTATCGACAGGTTTTGTGAAAAATATAAAATTGACGTAGAAGCGAGACCTTTGAATGAAATAATAGCAAGTCCTTCGATTAAAGACAACTTGACGCTGCTTCATGTTGCGGCTCTTAACGCAAAAACCTGGGCCGGCGAAACTCCGCTTGATTATGCGAAGCGGCGGGGATATACAGAGATTATCGAATACCTTTCCGCCTTGCCGAAGGGAGAATCAAAATGAATGCAGAAAACCGAAGCGGCGATTTGGTCATCTATTCCAGCGAAGGCGGAAAGATTACCGTCGAAGTGCGCATTGCAGACGAAAACGTTTGGCTTACGCAGCAACTCATGGCGGAGTTGTTCCAGACGACATCCCAAAATATCACCATGCATATACGTTCGATTTACGAAGAGGGTGAATTATTGGAATCGGCAACTTGTAAGGATTTCTTACAAGTTCGAAATGAAGGAAATCGCACGGTCAAGCGAACCTTGAAATACTACAATCTCGACATGATTATCGCGGTTGGTTATCGGGTAAAATCGGCGGTTGGCACAAAATTTAGAATTTGGGCAACACAGCGACTTCGGGAGTTTTTGGTCAAGGGTTTCATTATGGACGATGAGCGGCTCAAAGAGGGACGCAACATCGGGTCGGACTATTTTGACGAACTTTTGGAACGAATTCGGGACATCCGTGCCAGTGAAAAACGCTTTTATCAGAAAATCCGGGACATTTATAAACTGGCGGTTGATTATGACCCTAAGGCGGAAGAAACGAAACTCTTTTTTCAGATAGTACAGAACAAATTGCATTTTGCGATTTCCGGCAAGACGGCGGCAGAGTTGATTGCCGAGCGGGCAGACGCAACAAAACCGAACATGGGATTGACTGCGTTCAAAGGAACGAAAGTGCGAAAAACCGATGTTACTATTGCGAAAAACTATCTCAATGCCGAGGAAATTGATGCATTGAACCGTATCGTCAATATGTACCTTGACTATGCGGAAGACCAAACAAAACGGCATCGAAAAATTTACATGGGCGATTGGCGGGAAAAACTCGATGCGTTTTTGCAATTCTATGACCGGAATATTTTAGACAACGCCGGCCGCATTGCGAAAGAAGTCGCTGACCGCTTGGCAGAGAAACAGTACGAAATTTTCCATAATCATCGTCTGAAAATTGAAGCAGAACGAGAAACACGAGATGACGATGAGGAGTTGCGAAAATATTTAGAATCCTAAAACAGTGCCGCAATCGAAAGATTGCACAACAACAGAGTAATGACAAACATGATTGAAGTTATTCAAACAAATACTGATTTATGCAAGGGCTGCAACCGATGTGTTCGGAAATGTCCAATGGAAACCGCCAATATCACCTATCAGGATGAGGCAGGAAATATAAAAGTCAAAATCGATTACGACAAGTGTATCACCTGTGGCAGATGTGTTATAGCATGTAAACACGAAGCGAGGTATTATGTCGATGATACTGAACGATTCTTTGACGATTTATCAAAGGGCGTTCCCATCTCGCTAATGATTGCACCTTCCGTGCGTACAAATATACCCGAATATAAAAGGTTGTTCACATATTTGAAGCGGCTCGGCGTAAAAAAAATCTACGATGCTGCGTTGGGAGCCGATATCTGCACTTGGGCGCATGTCAGATACATGGAAAAAAACAATTTCGCTCTATATGACTCAATATGCGAACATAAGCGGCAGTATTGCCGCCATTACTCCGTGTATCGCGAAGTCAAAAGAGTTCAGTGACACACAATTGGCTGAATATAGCATTACTTTTTCCAAACTGCTTGACTATCTGGCGAAAAAAAATATTGCACTTCCTGACGAGGAAACTCCATTCGACCATCCCGAAAGCGGTTTGGGCTCATTGTTTCCCATGCCGGGCGGTCTGAAGGAAAGTTTCGAGTATTTTCTGGGAAAAAATATCCACATCACCAATGCGGAAGGATTTCACATATGTGGAAAGCGGTATTGTTATTATCGATGCCGAAACACGTAGAGTCCTGGATGTCAATCCGGCAGCGGTTCGCATGTACGGCGATGCAAAAGAAA